>JAUJMG010000132.1 GCA_030446955.1 Thermomicrobiales bacterium | reverse complement strand
ATCGCCTCCAGGATGTCCTGAAGGGTAACGATCCCCGTGGTGCCACCCTATTCGTCTACGACGAGCGCCAGGTGGATCCTAGCGTGCCGGAACCCCTTCAGCCCAAGTAGACCAGTTCAATGGGAATAGCAGTGCCAGGATTGGGCCGGTCTATCCGACGAGTGATGCCCCGGACCGCGTCTGCACGCCTCGATATCCATCCCCAGTCGCCCCTCAACCCATGGCCAGAGCCGTTCGGTGGTCGTCCGGTATCATTCGTGCTTGCATGCAACGCGGGTGACGCAACGAGGAGCGAGAATCTCAGACAGCGTTGGCGGCGTAGGTGGCCGGTCGGATTGACAAAGCCGCCTGCAATGCCGCTTCCCTTGATCTCCCTCAGGTTGGCGAAGGAGGCTGGGTTGGGGTGGATCATCGACCCGGTCTGGAAGGTCCTTTCCCATGATTTTGCCGGAGAACGTGGCGGCCGATGTCGCGGCCATCGACCGCCTCGAAGCGGTCAAGACCTCGCTCAAAGTGCTTCGACGGGCGACGGGTCTACGTATCGTCCTGGTCGCTCGGGTGACCGACGCGTCCTGGACCGCCTGTGCGGTGCTGGATGAGGCGGGCTTCGGTCTCCAGCCGGGCGACGAACTGGACCTGTCGACCACCTACTGAAGTGTCGTCGGTGGCGCGGTCGCGCCGCTGCTGATCAACCGGGCGAGCGCCGATCCGCGCTTTGCGAACCACCCGGGCTTCACGTGTCACGGCATCGAGAGTTACATCGCCGTCCCGCTCCGGCGTCGTGATGGCAGCCACTTTGGCACGCTCTGCGCGCTCGACACGCAACCCTCCGAATTGGACGAGCGAGACTTCGAGATCTTCCAATTGCTCGCGGAACTGATCGCATTTGAGCTTGAGGCAGACGAGGACCGCCGACGGCGGCAGGCCGACGAGGATGAGCGGCGGGCGTTTGTGGACGCCGTTGCGCACGACCTCAAGAACCCCTTGGGCGCCATCCAGGCCCAGGCGCAACTCCTGCACCGAGTCGCGCGGCGAACCGGGACGGTGAGTCCGGAGACCTTGGAGACGGGACTGGTCCGCATCGAGGGGGCCACCCGCCGGGCGGTGGGGCTCATCGACGAGATGCTGGATGCGGCGCACCTTCACACTGGGCGGCCGCTGGAGTTGCGGCCACAGCCGACTGATCTGGTTGAATTGGCATGTGCTTGTGCCGATGGCTGCCAGCGCGCAACCACGAGCCACGTTGTCCAGGTGGATCTCACAGAAGACGCGCTGGTTGGAAGCTGGGATCCCTCCCGGCTGGAACGGGTCCTGGACAATCTGCTTGCCAACGCAACGAAGTTCAGCCCGAACGGCGGCGAGATTACGGTTCGGGTCGGGCGGGCCGATGATGCGGAAGGATGTTGGGCCGTGCTCACGGTTGCGGATCAGGGTGTCGGGATCCCTGCCTCAGACCTGCCGCACCTCTTCCAGCCCTTCCGCCGGGGCGCCAATGTCGCTGGTCGCATCGCGGGCACGGGAATCGGGTTGGCCGGAGCCAAGCAGATTGTGGAGCAGCACGGCGGAGCGATCGAAGTCGAGAGCGAAGAGGGTGTGGGTAGCGCCTTCACGGTCCGCCTGCCGCTGTCGTCTGACCGCCTCTTGTTGCCAGGCTAGGCCACTACCCCGAAGAATCACCTTCGACCCTGCTACCCCAGATGGCGCCCAGGGATCGCCGTGTCGATGGAACCCGACGCGGTGTCCAGCCTGTTCCTCGAACCCCCGGCCCTAAGCGGGCAGATGCTCTTGGCCAAGCACAGCCTTTTCCCCACGTTGAGCGGTCGCTCCGCCGTCGTGGTCCGGTATCATCGCGGCCTCGTCGAACTCAAGCCGACGGCATCAGGATGGGAGGAACGGTGGCAGAGCGGACCGAGTGGATACTGAGCCGGACCGAGGCAGTGGCGCGGGGCGGGATGGTGGCGGCGAAGACGGAGGCTGCCGCCGAGGTCGGGGCAGAGATCCTGCGCCAGGGCGGGAACGCCGTCGATGCCGCGGTGGCGACGGCGTTCGCCTCCGGTGTGGTCGAGCCTTGGATGAGTGGGATCGGCGGCGGCGGCTTCCTCGTCGCCCACTTTCCCGATAGAGACGAGGCCGTGGTCGTCGAGTTCCCCATGGTCGCTCCGGCCGCGGCCACGCCGGACATGTTCCCCCTGGCGGGTGGAGTAGACACTGGCCTCTTTGGTTGGCCGGCGGTGGCCGGTGGGGCGAATATCGCCGGGCCGCGCGCCGTCGCAGTACCCGGGGTGCCCGATGGTCTGGCCCTTGCCCTGGAGCGTTACGGATCTGGCAGGGTCTCCCTGGCGCAGGCAATGGCCCCCGCAATCCGGTACGCGGAGGAGGGGAGGCCGGTCACCTGGCATACCACCCTCACCATCGCTCGCGATCTCGCCCAGCTTTCCCGCTTTCCCGCCACCGCGGCCGTCTTTCTTGACGCCCAGGGTCATCCCCCGGTGACCGTTGATCAGGCTGCACCCACGATGCTGCGCCAGCCGGATCTCGCGCGCACGCTTCGCGCGATCGCCGACGAGGGGCCGCGCGCCTTCTACGAAGGACCCCTCGCAGCGACGATCGTTGGCCACCTTGCCGAGCAGGGTGCACCCTATGTCGCGGAGGATTTCGCTTCCTACCGGGCTACCGTGGCCCCGGCGCTTGCCGCCGACTACCGCGGCCACCACCTGCTTGCTCCGGGAAAAGGCACAGGCGGCACGACTCTGGCTCAGTCGATGCGCCTCCTGAACGAGTTGGACATCCCCGCTCTCGGTCACAACACCCCGCAGGCCCTGCACCTGATCGCCCAAGCCTTCCGCCAGGCGTTTGCCGATCGCTTCGCCTACCTGGCGGACCCGGACCAGATCGACGTGCCGCTGGAAGCGCTGACGTCTTTCGAGTACGCCCGCGAGCAGGCCGCCATGATTCGACGGGAGGCGATGGGCCTGGTGAGGGCGGGCGATCCCACCCGTCTCGGCGTCTCCCACGGGCTCGGCGCCTCGATGCCCCACTACGTCGGGAGCAGCGGCCAGGCCGTCAGCGGCAGCACCACCCACATGGGCGTGATTGACAAGGATGGCGTCTCCGTTTCGCTCACCCAAACCCTTCTCAGCCTCTGGGGCAGCCGGGTGGTGGTCCCGGGAACGGGAGTTCTGCTCAACAACGGGATGATGTGGTTCGACCCGGAGCCGGGGCGGCCCAACTCTGTCGCTGGCGGCAAGCGGCCGCTGAGCAACATGGCTCCGGCCCTACTGACCCGTGACGGGCGGGGCGTGGCGAGCCTCGGCGCGAGCGGCGGCCGGTTGATCATGAACGCCGTTGCTCAACTCGCGATGAACCTGGTCGATCATCGCCTTGGGATGCAGGACGCGATTGCCGCGCCGCGGATCGACGCCTCGACCCCGGACCTGCGCGTCAGTTCCCGATTGCCGCGTCCAACTCAGGAGGCGCTCGCTGCCCTCGGCCACCCTGTCATGCCAAGGGTCGAGAGCGCCGGCGGGAGCGAGTTCGCCTCTCCGGTTGGCATCCATCGCGCGTCTGACGGCCTGCTGACTGGCGGTGCCGATCTCTTCTACCCCGCCATGGCGATCGGGGTGGAGTGAAGGTGGGATGTGCCGGGTGGAGATGCCGTAGTGCGGACTGCACGTCGCGCGCATGAGGCGACAAGGAAGGTCCTGGTCTCAACCCAATACGTGTCCTACTGGCACTGAACGTGCAGGAACTCGCGTGGGTCAGTGCCAGCAAATGGCTTCGCCGGCGTGGGATCGTGGATCGCCTCTTGGAGCGGGACGCCCTGTTGCCGCTGAGAAGCGGGGGCCATCGGCGCTCGACGAGATACGGTGAGACATGGTCACTGTGGGACATTGCCGGTTCGGGGTGAGCTGCTGGGCACTCGGGCGAGTAATAGAGGAGGTGGGCAGCCGACGGAAGAGACCGTGACGTGCCCGGCGGGCAGTGATGGCCGCGGGGAAGGACGCCGTTCGCATCCAGGGTCTGTGTTCGCTTCGCTCGAACAGATTCATCTCGACGTAGGAGAGCAAGGATGACGCGGAGAATCCTGTCGTTCGCGGCGCTGTTTGCGCTGCTGTTGCCGATGCTCGTGGTCGCCGGTGGCCGTGCCACGGCCTTGGCCCAGGACGCCACACCGGGTGCTGCCGGGGACGCCTCACCAGCCGCTGCCCCGGCCATGATGGAACGAGACGAGACGATTAGCGGCACGATCGACGTCGGGATGGTCGCAAACCCGCAGATGGTCGCCCTCCAGGACCTCGTCGCCTCGGGTGCGTTCAACGAGATCTACCCGAACGTCACCGTCCGATTCACCGTCCTGCCTGAGAATGAGATCCGACAGGTTATTACCCAGGACGTCACCACCCAGGCCGGTCAGTTTGACGTTGTCACGATTGGCCCCTTCGAGGTGCCGCTGTGGGCTGAAGAAGGCTGGCTGGAGGAGGTCGGCGAGGAAGCCGCTGCCGACCCAAACTACAACCTTGACGACATCTTTGAGGCCCATAAGCAGGGCCTTTCGACCGAGGAAGGCTTGTTCGCGCTGCCGTTCTACGGCGAAAGCTCGATGGTCTTCTATCGGAAGGACCTCTTCGAGCAGGCCGGGATCGAGATGCCCGAGGAACCGACCTGGGAGCAGATCGGCGAATTCGCGAAGCAGCTCGACAGCGAAGAGGTCTCGGGTATCTGCCTCCGTGGCTTGCCGGGATGGGGTGAGCAACTCGCGCCGTTGACCACCGTGATCAACGCCTTCGGCGGACGCTGGTTCGACGAGGACTGGAACGCCCAACTGGACAGCGAGCAGAGCGCTGCCGCGATCCGCTTCTACATCGACACCCTTCGCGAGTATGGCCCCGCCGGCGCTGAGGGCAACGGCTTTACCGAGTGTGAGACTCTCTTCAATGAGGGCAAGGTCGCGATGTGGTACGACGCCACGTCGGCGGCTGAGCTCGTCACCGATCCGGAGTTGAACCCGAACGCCGAAAACGTCGGCTTCGCCTTCGCGCCCACCCAGGCCAGCCCCGAGAACCACGGCAACTGGCTCTGGAACTGGAGCTTTGCGATGGCGGCCAACTCCGACCAGAAGGAGGCTGCTCTCGCCTTCATGAAGTGGGCTACCTCTCCGACCTACTTCCAGGCCATCGTTGAGGCCGAGGGCTACGGTCGTGCCCCGACCGGCGCTCGCGCCTCCACCTACCAGGATCCAGGCTACCGGGAATACGCGGGCGGCTTTGCCGACATCGTGCTTCAGTCGCTGGAGAATGCAAACCCGAACGAGCCGACGATTGATCCAGTTCCCTACCAGGGTGGTCAATTCGTTCGGATCCCCGAGTTCCAGCAACTTGGCAACGATGTCAGCCAGCAGTTCGCTGCCGCTATCGTCGGCCAGCAGAGCGTCGACGACGCGATCCAGGCCGCGAACGACATGGCCAATCAGGTCGCGCAGGATAACGGGTATCAGACGTAGGTGACTCTCCCGTGGCGGAACCGGGCGTGTGGGTCTGCCGACGGACGTAGTAAGATCTGGGGGCGGGGACACCTTCCCCGCCCCCAGGTCGTTGCCGCGCCATTCCACCACTCGCGTCTAAGTCGACGGTCCATCATCCGCGTTTCGTGACCTAGGAGGCACCATGGCGGTTGCCGATCGCTCGCTTTCGCCGGCGTATGGTCGCGCCGCGCGGCCGTCGCTGTTCCACCGACTGTGGCATCAGCCCGTCGGGCGCTTGCTCATCCTGCCGGCGCTGATCTACGCCATCATCGTCACCCAGGCTCCGTTTCTCCTGACCATCTACTACAGCTTCCAGCGCTGGAATCTGCAGCGCCCCTCCACTCGTGGCTTCGCCGGACTGGACAATTACAAGTTCCTGCTTACTCGAGATCATGCCTTCCGCGACGCTCTCCTCAATACCGCCATCTTCACGATCTCAGCAGTGCTGCTCTCTCTCCTGGTCGGGCTGTTTTACGCTGAATTAGTCAATCACCGGTTCCCCGGCCGCGGGGTGGTGCGAACACTGCTCATCACCCCCTTCCTGGTCATGCCCGCGGCGGCGGCGCTGACTTGGAAGAACATGTTGCTCAACCCGACCTACGGGGTCGTTGACTGGCTGACGCGCACGACGTTGCCTGGCAACCCCTCGCCGAACTGGCTTGGCGTCTATCCCAAGGAGTCGATCATCCTGGTGCTGGTCTGGCGCTGGGCCCCCTTCATGATGCTGATCCTGCTTGCCGGGATGCAATCGATCTCTGAAGAGGTGCGTGAGGCCGCCCGCGTGGACGGTGCCACCGCTTGGCAGGAATTTCGGAGCATCACCTTGCCCCACCTCTCGCGTTTCATGCAGCTTGGGGGCCTGCTCGGGACCGTCTATATCGTGCAGGACTTCGATCCGATCTACCTCATGACGAAGGGTGGTCCCGGCACCGCCACGACGAATCTCTCCTATTTGACGTACCGGAAGGCGGTCGAGGCGAGCAACGTTGGCCAGGGGGCCGCTCTCGGCGTCATCGTTGTCATTCTCTCGATCATCGTGATCACGCTCCTGATCCGCTGGCTCGATCGGATGATGAGGGGAACGTGATGCAGACAACCTTGCCGCGCACCAGCTCCGCGCCTTCCACCGCTGCTCGTCGCTGGGCACTCCCCCGGCGCCGGCGCGGCGTCCAGAAGGATCAAGCCTCGCCCGCTTGGGCAGTGCTTGCCTGGGTGGTTGCATTGGTGACCTTCTTTCCGGTGCTCCATATGGTCCTAACCGGGTTCAAGCACGAGTCGGACGCCGTCGACCTTCCGCCGCGCCTGCTTCCGGTACCGGGCATCGAGGAGTCCGCCGCGCCGGCTGAGGGTGTCAGCGCGGAGCCTGCGGCGGATGCGGCCGACGCGCCCGCCGAAGCGACGGGCGGGGTTGACCTGCGGTTCGACCCCACGCTAGAGCAGTACGAAACGATCCTCGGGCGGGAATTCATGCCCTTCTTCCGCAATTCGGCGTTCGCGTCCCTAGGCTCAACCGCGCTAGTGATGCTCCTCGCGATCCCGGCCGCCTACGGGCTGGCTCTGAGGCCAACCAAGAAGTGGAAGGATGTCCTCTTCTTCTTTATTTCGACCCGATTCCTTCCGGCATCCGGTGTCATCGTGCCGCTCTATATCCTCTTCAGCGCTAACGGCGACCCCAAGTTGGGGGGATTCGGCCTTGATTTGCTCGGCACCATGCGCGGGCTCATCATCCTTTACACGGCGATGAATCTGCCGATCGCGATCTGGATGTTGCGGTCCTTCTTTGAGGAAGTGCCCCGCGACGTGCTCGACGCGGCCAGAGTTGACGGCGCCGGGGTGATGCGGGAGATGACCCAGATCCTGCTGCCGATGGTCGCTCCCGGCATCGCGGCGACGGTTTTTATCTCCATCATCTTCGCCTGGAACGAGTTCTTCCTTGCGGTCAGCCTGGCTGCCGTCGGCACCTCGACCGTTCCCATCTTCATGGTTAAATTCGTCACGGCCGAGGGGCTTTTCTGGGCCAAGCTGGCCGCGTCTAGCACGATGGCGGTCCTGCCGATCGTGCTGCTCGGTTGGATCGCTCAGAAGCAGCTCGTTCGCGGCCTCTCCATGGGCGCCGTGAAGTAGACGGAGTCGGAGAGCCGCGCGGGTCGAGAAGTGTGGTTAGTATCGGGGCCAAGACGAGGGGGGCGCCGGAGCCAACGGCGCCCTATCGTCTTGACTCCCCGACTGACGACCGGAGGAAGTGGGTCATGCGCGCGGTGATCATTGAGCGGCCCGGGAAGATGCGGGTGGACGACGTGCCGGAGCCGGAGGCGCGGCCGGGTGAGGTGGTGGTCAAGGTTGGTGCCTGCGGCATCTGCGGTACGGACATCCACATCCTGGACGGGGAGTTCCCGCCCACCACGTATCCAATCATCCCGGGCCACGAATTCGGCGGCGAGATCGTCGCGGCCGGGGAGGGCGTCAGCCAGTTCAAGCCGGGAGACCGGGTTGCGGTGAACCCGAGCCTCCAGTGCGGCCACTGCTACTTCTGCCAGCGCGGTCAGGGCAACCTCTGCGAGAACTGGAACGCGATCGGGGTGGGGCGCGAACCCGGCGGCTTCGCCGAGTGCGTGGCGGTGCCGCAGAGCAGCGTCTACGCGATCCCGGATGAGATGAGCTTTGCGGAAGCGGCGCTGATCGAGCCGACCTCCTGTGTCGTTCGCGGCTTCCACCGCCTCAGCCCGCAAATCGGGGAGACCTACCTCATTTACGGAGTCGGGCCGATGGGGCTGCTCAACGCCCAGCTTGCGCGTTACAACGGCGCCAGCGTGGTCGCCCTCCTCGATATCAATCCGAGCCGTCTTGAGCGCGCGCGGACGGCGTTTGGCTTCGATGTGGTGGGTGCGTCCCTCGACGAGGTGCGCTCCCACGCGCCGCGTGGGTTTGACAACGTGATTGAAGCGACCGGCGTCACCAAGGTCGCCGAGCGGGCGATCGACGCGGTGATCCGGCGCGGGAAGCTGCTCCTGTTTGGCGTCTGCCCGCCGGGCGAGACCGCCGCCTATGACGCCTTCAAGATCTACAACGAGGAGATCACGATTCTCGGCTCGATGGCCGTCCACAACTCCTTCGGCCCGGCGGTAGACGTGCTTGCTGCCGGGGCCGTGGCCGGTGAGAAGATGGTCACCCACACCTTTGGTATCGACGACTTCGAGGAAGCCGTCGCCCTCGTTCGTAAAGGCGGCGGTCTCAAGGTGCAAATCAACCCATCAGCGTGAGAGCCGGGAGGCCTGGATGGCCCGGTGCCCAGGTCTTGAAGCGGTCTGGCTGTTCTGGCGCATCTGCTGTCTATCGACACCTGATTCTTCCACAGCGATTCGCACGACTTGACGGCTCTCGGCTTCGGCCTAGGGCCGTCGCCTTGCCCGCTCGTTTGGGGATGAACAAAGGAAGCCTCGCCTCCCCGAGCCTGGACGAGAGCTTCGAAGCCCGCGTGGGCCACGTGTGGAGGCAAGCTGACGATGCACTGCTGTCCGGGTGGGACCGAGTTCCTCCACCCAGACGGGGCCGCCATCAGAAGTCAGCCACTCGCGGAGGAATCGGCATCGCGTGGCATTGGGACGGGGAGGAGAAGCGGAGTGGGACTGTGGCAGGCCGAGGCATCCGTCCCCGCTCTCACGTATGACCCATTCAGGACAGGAAGGTCCAAGGTAGGCATCGTTTCGTGCACCGTCCGAGGCTGGCAACACGGCCGACAGCATCCGGCGGCCTGATGATTTCGGAGCCTTGGAGCCACCCCTTACAGATCAGCCGCTGCGCCCCTGAATGGTCTCCCCGAGGCGCAGCGCCCCAGCCGACCCGTGTTCACACTGCGCTCATTTCCTACGGTGAGCCATTAGTGGCGGGAGCGCGCCGCAGATGGGACGCGGTCTCCTGAGCCCTGCGGCCCGAGCCCTCTGCCAGCTAGGCACATCTCACACGGTGGCGAGCGAGGACTGCTAGAGTGGTGACCCCCGCACCGTGTGACGGAAGGAGCAGGGTCATGGGGTTCGAGGTACACGTCCCCGACGACGAAGCGCGAGCCATCCCGGTCGCGACCTGTGACCGAATTGACTGCTGGCGCCCCATCAATGACGAGGCGGTCGTCCTCTTCGCCGCCGATCCCGATGGCGTCGGCACGCTCTGGTTTAAGCTCTTTCTCGCTTGTTCACCCGGATGTGCTGAGGCCATCGGGCGTCACGAGGAGGAGGCTCAGGCCGGAAAGCCGGTTGCCTGGTCGACCCTCGGTGTGGCGCAGTATTGGCTTAC
>JAUJMG010000606.1 GCA_030446955.1 Thermomicrobiales bacterium | reverse complement strand
CGGTCTCCACGTTGCCAGCTACCACGATTACGGACACGATGACTCCCCGATCCCCGGCGACCAGTGGAACGGCCTCCAACGACGGATCGACCAGATGGCGCGCATCGCCAAGCCCTTGATCGTTGGTGAAGTGGGAATCACCGCGGCCGACGGCGTCAGTGGATGCAACACCACGGTCGTTCGTCGGGACAAGCTCAAGGCCAAGGCGGACGCCCAGCTCCAAGCCGGCGTTGACGCCTTCATACCCTGGGTGTGGTCCAAGACCACCCGAACCAGCTGCAACTACGACATCAAACCCGGAGATGCGACGCTCTCGCTGCTGAAGACCTACCTACCCTGAGGATCGTCCAGAGAGGGTCAGCCGAGGTTCCCCGGACGGATCTTGCTCCAACTCCTCGAGAGAAGCGCCAGTTCCTCCGAACGCCAGATTCGATGCAGCCCGACGTAGACCGCCAGACCCAGGCTGGCGGCCACCAGGAGACCCAGGACGTGACCGAGTTGGCCACCATCGATCGCCTCGGGAAGGTTCGCCGCTACCGCGTAGGCGGGAATGACCATGACGGTGGAGGCGCCAATGGCCTTGAACAAGGTTCCAGCGAGATGATTTGGACCGCTCGGGAGCTGGTCCTGCAATCGGGTCCCGAGATGTCAGGTGGCGGTCAGGTTTCCCATGCTCAGGGAGAGGCCGAGCAGCAGGAGGACGGCCGTGCCGTCGACCAGGAAGAGCGCCGACGCCATCACCGGAAATGCCACCGCTGTCCCCAGCACCGTGGAGCGAAGGGGAGAAACGGCATCATCCCGGGCGTAGGCGGCGTTGGTGGCGAGGATGAATCCAGAGTCACCGAGCACTCCCAGCCCGAGGCCGACGAGCGACGCCGTCACCAGTACGACGCCGGTGCTCCCGGCCATGGCTCCGACGGAAACGGCGCTGGCGAGGGAACCCGAAAGTACGACCATGGCCAGGGCGGCGGGGACGACCAGAAAGATCACCAAGGCGACGCTCTGCATGAGCTCATCGCGAAACGCCTGGGCATTGCCTGTCTGCCACAGCCCGGACAATCGGGGCAGCAGCGCCACCGCAACGGGCCGAGCGCCGAGCGCAGTCGGTAGATAGAAGAAGCCGAGGGCGAGCTGGAACGCCACCACGCCGCCGGCCACCTGGTTTGCGACGACCAGAACGATGAAGCCTCGGACCACGACGACGGCGGCGGAGCCGAGGGAGGGCAGCATCCGACCCACCAAGGCGCGCATCTCGGGCTGTCGCCAGTCGACCCGAGGCACCATGCGTACTCCCACTTTGCGGGCACCCCACCAGAGCACGAAGGCATGCAGACCAACCGACGCAGTGGTCCCCAGCCCGAGAAGGGACAACGCTGGGCCCTCCACCGTCTCCAACGAGGTCTGTGCACCGAAGAACACCACCAGTGCGCCCATCGTCGTGGCAACGCCCAAGTTCTCCAGCGCCGGCGCTGCAGCGGCCAACCCGAAGCGGCCGTGTGCGTTCATGACTGCAGCGCCCGTGCCGGCGACGCCATACAGCACGACCTGTGGCATGAGCATGACGAGCAAGGGCATGCCCAGCCGCCGTTGACCTTCGGCGGCAACGGCATCCTCGACCCCCGAAGCCAGAAGCCGAAGAAGAAGTGGCCCGAGGAGGATCACCACCAGGGCGACGCCCAGGAACACCACCGTCACCATCCCGAGAAAACCGCAGGCCAGTCGTTCGACCTGGCGCCGATCGCCCCTGCCCGCTTGGCGCACCAGGGAGGGGACGAGCAGGGTGGAGAAGAGCGTTCCCGCCAAGAGGGTGTACACGAGGTTGGGCAACAGGTTCGTCGCTTGGAACAGGTTGCCGAGGTACGTAGGGCCGAGGACGGCAGCAACGGCGATCGTTTTCAACAGTCCGGTCACCCGGCTCACCGTGGTCCACATGGCAACGACCACGGAGTTGCCAGCGGTGTCGTCGGATGCTCCATCCGCCGGGAACCTGCCGGCGACCTCGTTCCCGGAATTTGACCGAGGCGTCGGAAGCTCCGGCCGGTGCGGGGAGCCCGTCATGCGTCGTTGAGCCGTCGGTCGGATCGGATAGCGGTGAAGGCGAGGGCCAGCAGGGCGAAGTGCAGATCGGCAGCGCCTCGCAACGTCAGGTGCGGGTCAAAGGCAGTCAGGACAGCGATTACCACCAGGCTTACGAAGCCGGCGATGGCGGCGACCCCGATCGCATCGGTTCGATGACGGGCGATCCTGGCGGTGGCCCGAAGGTTCGTGGCCAAGTAGACCAAGAAAGCCAACAGGAGCGGTAAGCCGCCGACCCAGAGCAACCAGGCATGGCCACTTTCGATGAAGATGAACTCATCGGTCGTCCGTGGCAGTGGGATGCGGGCGGCAGGGCGCACCCCCAGTACATAGTTGAAGTCCCGGCCCAGGACGGGAAGGACGTAGGTCTCCAGATTTTCCAGGCGAGCCACCCAGCTCCCCGGTATTCCGGCGGACGAGGAAAACCCGCTCAATCGGCGAGAGATCACTGGGTACAGCGCTAGTCCCGCCACCGGGAGGGTGGGCAAGAGCCACAGCACGGCCCGGCGCAGTTGCCCGGTCACCAGGCCCCAGGCCACAACGCCCACGAGGAGCCCTAGCGCCCCGGAGAATTGGCCGGAGGCCAGGCTGCCGA
>JAUJMG010000605.1 GCA_030446955.1 Thermomicrobiales bacterium | reverse complement strand
GGGCAGGCATGAAGCGGCTGGAGGCGTCGGAGTCGCCAAAGAGCAGGTAGACCAGGGCGTTGGCGTGAAACAGGAATGGCCCGTGCATCAGCGGGTTGTGAACGTACCCCTGCCCCGTGGCCAAGAGCCAGGAGTAATAGGCGTGGAGACTCTCGTCATGGTGGAGGGTGCGCGATCCCAGATCCCAGAAGCGAGTAATCACCGCGAGCAGGATGAACACCCCGTAGAGGGTTGTCTCCACGGAGATTCGCCCGGTGATCCCGCGGCGGGAGAGGATGCCGCGTTCGGGCAAGGACTCCGAGCCGGGATCGGTCGTTCGCTCCCGGAGAGCTTCGCTGGGGTGCGGCTCGCCGTCCGGGAGAAGCGGCGCTGGCCGCGTCCAGAGACGCGGCTGCGTCACCGTGTCCGCTCGAATCGTCCACGTCACGGCCCGTCGGGCGACGCCCGCGGCCAAACCGATCCGCTCGAACATAACCTGGGTAAGGGAAGACTGCTCGCTCACCTGGCTCCGATATCCGCTCGCCGTGGTGCCGCTACCGCCAACACGACCGACTCGATGAAGGGCCCTCGCCGAGGCGTCTTCCCCACGGCTCACCCTAGCTTACCGGTTGGGCCGCCGGCCCATCCATTTTTCTCTTGAGCGTCCCCATCCGGTGCCGCTCGGTGAACCGTGGCTCCCAAGCGCCAGCTCGACTTAGTATCGGACCTCATTGAGCAGCGGGACGAGGTCGTTCCGGACATACATCGTGTAGTCGTAGCCGGTTATCTGCACGGGAAGGTCACGATACATCAGCAGGCGATAGACCCGCTGCTGGCCGGACGGGTCGAGTTGGGTGGCGAGGCTGTCAGCGACGGATGCGGCGATCGCTCCTGGCCCATGCGGGTTGCTCGGGCTGCCCCAGGCCGATCGGCTCGCCTTCTCGGCTCCCAGCTCAGGGGCAATCGCGAAGCGGCGGTAGGTCTCATCCTCGGGGAAGTGCCAGCGCAGCACGTACTCCTGCGCGGTGTACCCCTCCAATTGATCCTCCACCTGCGCTTTGTTGGCGTTGGCGACCAGCACCACGGCCGCATCCTGCGGTGGCCCGGTGAGGGAGGAGCCAAGGAAGTGCTTGTTGGAGTAATCGCGCAAGTACCACTGCATGGGCCAGGAGACACCGCTGTCGTACCAGATTGCCAGGCCCTTGCCCCCCGTCTGAGAGACTGAGAGATAGTCCAGCTCGGCCATCATCCGGGTCACGTCGGGTGAGGTCTGGTTGTAGATCAGCATGTCTCTCGGCGTGTCGCCTTCTAGGTAGGTGAGGCGCCAGCCGGCGTGGATCTGGAGCAGGGTCAAGCCGACGGTGATGGCAAGCAGGGCCACGCGACCCGTCGACCAAACCCCACGCCGGACCCACGTTCCCGCTAAGAGCACGAGGGCTGCTAGAGGCGGCAGCGCTAGCAGCCACCAACGGTCCAGTGTCCGGTCCGGCAGGGTGCGGACCCAGCCCCCAACCTCGTCGGGTCGTGTGAAGACGCCGTGGGTGAGCCGACCGGCAATGAGGAACCAACCACCGGCGAGGACGAGCAGCGCGACGGTCAGCGCCGGCTCGGCCCAGGACCGCTGGCGGTACGCCGAAGTCGATCCCACCAGACGGCTCCGTTCACGGGCCGCCTGCCAGCGCTCCATGATCTCGCCGATCAAGGCGGCGGCAAGCAACGTGGCGGGAAGCGTGTAGTGGACGATGAGCCAGGGCATCTTCTCGCCGGCGTAGGAGAGCCCCGCGAAGATCAGCACGAACCAGGCGGACAGAAAGACCCAGAAGAACTGCCGCCCATCGGTGGATCTAGCGAGCGTTCGGCCGGCTCGGAGGTGGGGAACGGCGCGGGCGAGCGTCAGGAGCACGGCCGCTCCCCCAAGCAGGAGGGCCAGGAACTCGTACTGGGGCGTCAGGAGCAGAAAGAAGAACCAGGGCTGGTCGCCGCGCCGCACGTCCTGTTGCCCTAGCCAGTAGAGGAGCGTTCCGTCCGTGGCAAAGGTGGCGGTCGCCAGTCCGGCGGGGTTAGTGAACATGCTGGTGTAAAGGACGACGAAGATGATGGCGCCGGTCAGGAAGGCGGCGACGAGACCAACCCGATCGCGGGACATATGGAGTAGGGCGTGCTCCACGGAACCGTTCGGCGTGCCGGCGAGCAGCGAAGCAAGCCAGCCCCCCCCAGTCCGCTCCGGGTCCCGGTAGCCGGCGAGGATGAACCGTCCGGCAGCGACAAAGGCGATCGCGAGGACGATATACGCGATGGTCAGCGGGTGGGTGATCAGGTTCAGGTAGAACTGGATCTGGTTCTCCTGGGTCGGTGGCAATGACTCTCCCCCGGACTGGTCCCAGGGAATAGCGGGGAGAGGCTGCTCGAACAGGCGGGGGATGCCGAGAAGGATGGCACCACCAAGGGCGATGGCCCCAAGGTGCAGCGGCACCAGAGGGCGGAACCGGCCCCAAAGAAGTGCCCCCCACAAGACCACCAGAAAGGCGAAGACGATCGCGAAGACGATCTCGTGATTGGTCAGGAGGAAGCCGATCGAGCCGATGGCTGTCACGAGCCAGCGGCGTTGGGGCGTTTCCAGGTAGCGCACGATGGCGATGAAGAGCAGCAGGCTGCCCACGACGGTGTAGAGATCGTGGCGGATGTAGCGGCTGTA
>JAUJMG010000604.1 GCA_030446955.1 Thermomicrobiales bacterium | reverse complement strand
TGGGCTTCTCAGTGGCGGGGGTGGGATTTGAACCCACGACCTTCGGGTTATGAGGTCGTATGCACCGCTGGGCGATTGTCCGCATCAGTGCTGCTCAGCGACCGTTTCTACGTGTACACCGTCCGCTCCGGTATGCACTCGTTGGTCCTGGTCGGTCGGTGTCGCAGTGACAAATCCGTGACACAACGGCGTTGGCGCCGCATCCACGCCACCTCAATCCGACAGCCTCCCTTAGGCAGGAAGTACGGACGGTCCCTCTCAGGAGCGCGATTCTTTGAGGGAGACGTCGATGTCGCTGGCGACGAACCCGGAGGCGGAGGCGAGGACCAACCCTGCCGCAATGGACACAGGCACCATGACGAGCATGCTGGCCTGCGTCCCTAGGGTGTCGGATACCGCTCCGATCAGCGGGAGCAGTACCGCTATCCCGGGGATGGCGAAGACCGACACAGTGGAGAAGGCGGCCGAAGGGACCCGTGGAGGCGCCACGAGCGACACGAGGGCGCGAAACGCCGGAGCGAGGGTGCCGATGCTCGCGGTCAGGAGTGCATGGACCGCGATGGCGATGGTGATGGCGACGTGCGGCGCGTACGCGAGCACGCCGAGCAGGAGCCCGTCGACGACGCCGACGACGGCTACGAAGCGCAGCAGGAACCCGGGCCGCGTCCTGGAGATGCCGCCGACAACGGGCATGGCCACGATGACCCCAACGTCTCAGGCGTGCCGGACACGGCGAACAGCACCCACGGGAAGGCCAGGGCGGCTACGAACGCCTGGCGCGGGTACCGCCTGGCGACTCGCACCGCCATCGACCACACCCGGCGCCTCACGCCCATGCCGCCAACGGTACGGATGGGGTGTGACATCTACGCCCCGCGGCGGGGAAGGTCGGGCAGCCGAGCCGGCCGCTGGGCGGCTGGAGTCACCTTGCCGGGTCGCCAAGGAGGCCGACAGCAAGTCCCTTCAAAGCCCCGCCCGCCGCCAGTGGCGGGCCTCGGCTTCGTCGTCCCTTGACCGGACCTGGGTGCGGGTTACCGCCGCCTGCCGAAGGCCACGGCAACCGAGCTCGTCGCCACCACTCGATCGTACGGCGCGGTCACTCCCGTGGGCCGGTGAGGTGTCCGTTCGACAGACAAGCCCCGCCCCGCGACCAGCCGTGCAGTGGGCGCGGCCAGGAGTGATTACCAGGTCGCCTCGCGCGCCATCTCCGCCTGGAACTCGGCGATGTTGTCGAGCACGGTCAAGACACCCCCGGATATGAGGCTGAAGGCTGCCCGGAAGTGCTCGTGCATGGCCACGATGTCGACGTGCGCCTGGAGGTCCTCTGGCTTGGACAGCAGGGGGCGGGGAGCATCGACGAAGCCACCGCCGGGCACTTTCACCTTTGCGTAGCGGAAGGTCTCGCCGGTGGGGTCCAGCTCGTGAATCGACATGAGCACCGCGTGCGTATCTGGGGGCAGCCGTTGTTCTCCGAGGCGGATGAGCAACTCATCGAGACGAGTCGCAAGGCGATGGAGATTGTGGCCCGCCTTGCCCGCCAGCCACTCGTCGACGCTCTCGCGGTCGACCTTTCCATCGCGGTGACCGTCGGCTCGAAGACGGGCCGCCGACTCGCGTATGGCAGCCTTGATGACGAGTTCCAGCGCGTGTCGGTGGTTGAAGACAAGCGGCTCGAACAGCAGGTCGTTCGGACCCCGCTGCACCCAGTGCTCGACGATCAGATCGGCAACCTCAGCGAAGCCGATGGCGATTCCGTGGTCGTCGTGACGCTCGACGACCGCGTTCAGCGGCCAGTTGCCAGTCCGTCCCACCGGACTCAACACGATCGCCTTGGCCATGCCCCAATTCTCCCACCGCCGCCGGCTGCCGTCGCCGAGGTTCGACCGCGATGCGGTGCGGCGACTCAGCCGGACGGCGCTTGCCCATCGACGTCCAGCGGCGACAACGCCGAGGGCAACGTGTCAGGTGGCCTGCCGTCACGGTCGAACCAGGAGCGCCGGTCGTTTGGAAGCAGCTGTAGGAACCGCTCCATCATCCCGGCGATGGCCATGTAGATCTCCGCGAGCGGTAGGGCATCCTCTCGGCGTCGACTCGCACGCGGCGCGCAGTGAGATGTGCAAGCCGCTTGTGGACGCCGGGCAGGAACGCGGTCTTCAGGTACACGAGGTCGATCCCGCCGTGACGCTCAGGATCCCAGCTTGCTGTGTAGTCCGTGGCGTGAACGTCGTCGGGACGAGAGCTCGGCCAGCGTGCGTCGAAGAACGCGACCAGGTTCCAAGGCGGCGTACGTGTCACTGAGCACCGGCTCGTGGCGCGTATCCCGGCGCGTATCCCGCCGATACGCGCTCGCGCTGCCTGGACTGGCTGGACGGCATCGAACGCGGAACCGCAGGTCAGCGAGCTCTAGCGTCACCGGCAGACGATCGGCAACGGACTCGCTGTCCCCCTTCGCCATGTGACCGGCTTTCCCGGCCTCGGACTACTACGAGGACTACGCCCCACCTTGGCGCCATCAGCCGACGACGGACTGCCCACCACCGACCTGGCTGGCCGGTGGGCTGGGCGGCCCCGAGGTGGTTCCCACGCTGACCGGTCGACGGGGGCGGTGCCCAGCTCTTCCTCTGCAGCCTGGCCACGCCGCAGGCCTTCCTCGTGGCCTCCGGGCCGGGGACAATCGCGCCGGCACGGA
>JAUJMG010000131.1:4754-9878 GCA_030446955.1 Thermomicrobiales bacterium | reverse complement strand
CCGAGGGGGCCGCACCGCGAACATGGGGTTGTGCCAGGGCGCTGGACGCTACTCCACTCCGGCGACTCAGTCCTGCCGGATCGTCAGCGGTCTCCGGTCGGCGGAGGTGCTCCAGGTTTGCACTACCGCCTGTGCTAGAAGACGATGCTGCGGACGTAGATGGGGGTGTTGGGTGCGGAAGGGTGGGCCGTTCTGATGCCAAACGAAACGAAGGTGTTTGGCGACCGGGTGGTGGCGATCACGGGGGCCGGATCGGGCATTGGTCGCGCGGCTGCCCTTGCCTTCGCCGGGCTTGGCGCCCGGGTTGCAGTCATCGACATCGAACCCAACGGGTTAGCCGAGACGGAAGCGAGCCTCGGGGGCACGGATCATCTGACGGTGCCGTGCGATGTCACCGACGTAGGCTCCATTGCTGAAGCCTTCGGTCGCATCAACGCGCGCTTCGGTCGACTCGACATCCTGGTCAACAATGCCGGCATCAATCCCCCGGCGCCGGGATCGCTGGAGATCGACGAAGCCCTCTACGACCGGATCATGGACGTCAATGCGAAGGGCATCTTCTTTTGCGCCCAAGCTGCAGTGAGGGCAATGGGAACGGGAGGGGGCGCTATCGTCAACCTGGCGTCGGTCTCGGGTATGGTGGGTTGGGGTGGTACGAGCGTTTACTCGGCCTCGAAGGGTGCCGTCATCGCCCTGACCAAGTTCCTGGCCATTGAACTCGCACCGCGTCGCATCCGGGTCAACGCCGTCTGCCCCGGCTCCATCCGCACACCAATGGTGGAATCCAACCTCCGTCGCCTCCCCGATCCGGAACGAGCTTGGGAAGAGACGGCCTCGATCCATCCCTTGGGTCGGGTGGGTACGCCGGAGGAGGTCGCTGACGCCATCATGTTCCTAGCCTCGCCTCGCAGCTCGTTCGTGACCGGCACCTGCCTCGTGGTCGACGGTGGGCTAACGGCACAGTAGGCCGACGCGGCTGGTTTGCAGCCCCCGGTGGTCCAGCGAGAATTCGAAGACCCGGCACACTGCCCAGACCGATCGTAGAATGGTCCCCCGCTACCCGGTCCAGTGTCTGGCGGTCTGACGGTTCGAGTACCTCGGGGAGGTCCTATGATCATCGACTCCCACACCCATGCGGACGAGGCACCGGGTTTCGGCTGGTTCGATCCGCCCGAGACCATCATCCGTCTGCTGGACGAGGCGCAGATCGAGCAGGCGATCGTGATGACCTATCGGGACGCACCGGGTCCCGAGGAGGGGGTGATCGAGTACATCGCCGAGGCGGTCCAGCGCTACCCTGATCGCCTGATCGGCTACGCCCGGATGAACCCGCGTTACGGCGACGAGGCCGTCGAGCTCTTTGACCGGGCGATCCGCGACTACAAGATGAAGGGGCTTAAGCTCCACCCGGTGAGCTATGTCATGCACCCGGCCAGCGAGCCGACCCTCGCACTGATCCGCCATGCCGCCTCCCTCGGCGCGCCGATCCTCTTCCACTGCGGTGATGAAGAGTTCACCCTGCCGCTACAGATTGCGGAAGCCGCTGCCGCCGTCCCCGACGCGACCATCATCCTCGGGCACATGGGCGGCTACTTCCATGTCCGTGACGCCATCCGGGTCGCGAAACGCTTCCCCAACATCGTCCTCGAGACGTCGGCGATGCCGTACCCACGGATGCTCAAGGAGGCGGTGGACGCCCTTGGGGCGGAGCGGATCCTGTTCGCCAGCGACGGGCCGGGGTGCGATCCGACCTTGGAGGTGGAGAAGGTGCGGCGCGCCGGCCTGAGCCCGGATCAGGAGGAGCTCCTCTTCCGGGGCAACATCCATCGGATTTTGGGCGGCGTGATCCACTAACCCGGACGGGGGAGATCTCTATGCTCATCGACGCCCACGCCCACGTCGGCGACTCACTCTTCGGCGTTCGCCAGTCCGTCGAGGACCTCTTAGCCTCCATGGCCGAGCACGACATCGTGCAGGCGGTGCTTGTACCGCTCAGACCGTCGGGTTACCACCTGGAGCCGGAAAACGATCGCATCGCGGCGGCAGTGCAGGCCCACCCAGACCGCTTCGCCGGCTTTGCTCGCGTCGACCCGTGGCAAGGGGAAGCAGCGCTGCGGGAGCTCCGTCGCGCCCTCGACAACCTCGGGCTGATCGGGCTCTACCTCCATCCCTTCGAAGAGCAGTTCGCCGCCAACGACGAGATCGTCTTTCCTTTTGTTGACTTGCTTCGGGACCGAGGCCTACCACTGCTCTTGGCTGGCGGATACCCCGTCTTCTCGCATCCGTCTCAGATCGGCGACCTCGCCCGCCAGTTCCCCGACGTGACGATCATCGCCACCCATGGCGGCCAGATCAACATCAGCGGCCTGCTTCTCGCCGATGCCACCCGGATGCTCCGCGCCAATCCGAACGTCATCATGGAGACCTCGGGCATCTACCGGGAAGACTTCATCGAGGACACAGTCAATGAGCTCGGCGCTGACCGAGTAGTCTTCGGCTCTAACGCACCCTACATGGACCAAGGATTCGAGGCGGCCCGGATTCGACTTGCCCACCTCGATGAGGCGACCAAGGACGCGATTGGGGGCCAGAACATTCGCCGCCTCTGCCGTCTCCCAGCCCCCTCACCGACCTAACCAAGTGACCGGGAGCCTGCAGGTGACCCCACTGTGCGGGAAGCGAACCGGCTGTGCCCCTTCGACCTGGCATTTCAGGCGTTGGGTACCTTGCATCGGCGGAGCGGAACGGTAGCCTGACGTCCGGCTGGCGCTACGCCTCCTCCACGCCGCACCAACCGCAGACCGCGAGCGCCAGCGCGAAGATCCCCTCAGTCAAGTCAGCAACGGCGATGTGCTCGTCCACCCCGTGGGCGTTTCCGGCGGAGCCGGGTCCGAAGATGACCCCGGGTATGCCCGCGCCGGCTAGCCACGCGAGGTCGGTGACTGCTACGAATCCCTCGTGGATCGCTGGTCGACCAGTGGCCACCTCAACGACCTGATCGACGACTCCGAGCAGGGGATGATCGGGTGGCGTCTCAGCAGGCGGGAAGGAGACGCCCCGAATACCCCACTCGATCTCCGGTGGGTGCTCCCGGAGCCAGGGGTCGGTCGCGGCGACTCGGGCAATGTACTCCTCGAACTCAGCCCGCACGTCGGCCGTCCGCTCGCTTGGGAGGTACTTTAGGCTCAACTCCAAGGAGCAGTAGTCAGGGAAGGTGGAGACAGCCGTCAGGACGTTCGGCATCCCGTCATGTCCACCCCCGGTGCCACCAATCATGACGCCTGGGTTGATGGTCGTAATACCGGCCGGGAGGAGCGGGTGGCGCTTGGTGACGGCCCACTGCCGTTCCAGCTCTTGGACGGCCGACAGAATTTTGGCCGTCTTCTCGATGGCGTTGACGGCGGTTCCCTGGCCCCCGGCGTGGACGGAGCGATAGCGGTGCGCTGAGTGGCCGGAGCGGCCGCGGATCACCAGCCGCAGCCACTCCAGGCCCCCTTCGACCGGGTGCACCACGAGCCCGGTCGGCTCGGCGACGATCGCCGCATCGGCGCGATAACCGTGCTCGACAGTCTGAGTCGTGCCGGGCCCGCCTGTCTCTTCGTCGACCACGCTCTCGATCAGAACGTCGCCTTTGAGGCGCACGCCAGCCCGTTGGGTTGCCTCCACCGCCGCAATCATAGCGGCGATGCCGCCCTTCATGTCCACAGCGCCGCGGCCCCAGACCTTGCCGTCCGCCAGCTGGCCCCCAAATGGGTCACGAGTCCATGTGGCCGGATCGCCGGCGGGAACCACGTCGATGTGACCATTTAGGATCAGGGAGCGCCCACCCTCGGCTCCCGTGCCCGGTAATCGGCCGACAACATCCGGCCTCCCCGGGTAGACCTCCCACCGGTCGGTGGCCAGGCCCATCCCTTTCAGCCGTCGCTCGATCACGTCCTGACAGTCCGCCTCAGCGCCGGCCTCGACGTTGGCGAGCTTAGGGTTCTCGGTGGGGATCCGGACCAACTCCTGCAGGAAGGCGACCGTCTCCTCGGCAAGGGCGTCGGTCGCTTGTCGCAACCGCTCGACCACGTCTGGCGCGACGGCCCTCTGCTGCATATCTACCATCTGTGTCTCCGGCATGCTCCCAGCGCCGAGGGATAGCGTGTCACCCCCGGCTGCCAGGGCGAACCACCTGCATTTCGGGCGAACTGATGCTAGAGCATCACATCGCCGCCGTTGGGACCCAAGGTCTGCCCGACGTAGTAGGTCGCATCATCCGAGGCCAGAAAGACGGCCGTCGGCGCCACCTCGTCCACCGTACCGACGCGACCGATTGGGAGGGAGTCCGCGAACCGGGCTTCTGCTTCCGGATCGGGCGGCCCGCTGCGAGGGATGATGCCGGTCTCGATCGGACCTGGGGCGATGCAGTTGGCGTAGACGCCGCGTCGGCTCACCTCAAGAGCTAGCACTTTGGTGAGGGCGATGATGCCGGCCTTGGCGGCGCAGTAGTGGGCGAGATTCTCCCGCCCCTTGTACGCCAGTTGGGACGCGATGTTGATGATCCAGCCGCGGCGGCGCTCCAGCATATGGGGAAGCACCAGGCGGGTCGTCAAGAAGGTACCACGGAGGTGGGCGCCGATCATCGCATCCCAGGCCTCGACGGGCATCTCCTCGATCTTGTGCAGCGTGGCGAAGCCGGCGTTATTGACGAGCACGTCGACGTGCCCAAAACGCTCCATCGTCGCGTGGACCATCCGCTCGACCTCGTCGAGCCGCGCCACGTCCGCCGGGACCGCAATCGCGCCACGGCCCAGCGCCTCAATCTCGGCCACGAGCTGCTCGGCCTCAGCCGGGCTCCGGTTGTAGTTGCACGCGACATCTGCACCTTCGCGGGCGTACGCCAGGGCGATCTCGCGTCCGATGCCACGGCTGGCCCCGGTGACCAGTGCGACCTTTCCCTCCAACTTGCCCACCAGCGCTGTTCCTCCACTGTTGTCATACCCGCACGATTGCCGGGGGATGGTCGCGGCCTTATCGGTTGCGGAGGCGTGGGTCGAGGGCGTCGCGCAGGCCCTCTCCAAGCAGGTTGACAGAGATGACCGTGAGCATGATGGCCAGGCCGGGGAAGGTGCTCATCCACCA
>JAUJMG010000131.1:0-4654 GCA_030446955.1 Thermomicrobiales bacterium | reverse complement strand
ACGGAGAGGACCGATCCGCGAACCATGCGGGCGTAGGACGGCACAAGGGAGATGCCGACAGCGATCATCGCGTTGCGCAGCCCCGGGCCAAGGACGGCCACGACCGCGAGCGCGAACAGGACGCCGGGAAAGGCCAACTGGACGTCGATCAGGCGCTGGATCAGCAAATCGACCCAGCCGCCGTAGTAGCCGGTGACCAGGCCGAGCAGCGTGCCGACGCTAGAGGCGATCGCGATCGCGATCGCGGCCACCATCAGCGACTGCCGGGAACCGACGATGATCCGGCTCAAGACGTCCCGCCCGAACTGATCCGTCCCGAGGGGGTTGGACCCGTTCGGCTCGGTAAGCACCCTGCCGTACTGCTGCTCCAGAGGGTCTTCCGGGGCAAGCACTGGGGCGAAGACGGCGGTTAGCAGGATCAGTGCGAGCACGATCGCGCCAGCCAGGGCTCCCCTGTTGCGGGCGAGGCGCTTGAGGGCCTTCGCGAACTCGCCTTGCTGCTGCCCGAGTGCTGCGGGGACCGGTCGTGCTACGAGTGGCTGCGCCTGCTCAGCCATAATCTGCTCTCCTCCTGGGGATCATCGTCGCAATGCTTGCTACTGGTAGTGGATCCGCGGGTCAAGCAGGCTGTAGCTGAGATCGACCAGCAGGTTGACCCCGACGTAAACGAGCGCGGCCAGAAGAACGATGCCCTGCACCAGCGGAAAGTCCTTGGACAGGATTGCGGTGATGGCGAGTCGTCCGATCCCCTGACGGGCGAAGACCGTCTCGATCACGACGGCTCCGCCGAGGAGATACCCAAACTGGAGGCCAATGATCGTTACCACGGCGATGAGCGCGTTGCGGAGGGCGTGGCGGCTGATTACCACCTGCTCTCGAAGTCCTTTGGCCCGGGCGGTGAGGATGTAATCCTGGCGCAAGACTTCCAGTAGGCTGGACCGTACCAGGCGGGCGGTGATCGCCGAGAAGTCCATGCCGAGTGCCACGGCCGGCAGCACCAGCCGCTCCCACCCGCCCTGACCAGTGACGGGAAACCACCCTAAGCGGAGCGAGAAGACGTAGATCAGGATGAGTCCGAACCAAAAGCTCGGCATCGAGACGCCGAACAGTGCTACCAGCATGCTGAGGCTGTCGACCCAGGTGTTCTGGCGGAGCGCCGAGATGGTGCCGAGGACCACGCCGATGACGACGGCGGCCACCATCGCGGCCACCGCGAGCTGGATGGTGGGCCAAGCCTGCTCGCCAATCATCGTGAGCACGGGGCGGTGCGCCTTGACCGACTCGCCGAAGTCGCCCTGCAGAACCCTGCCCATGTACTTGAGGTACTGCACCGGGATAGGATCGTCGAGGCCCATCTGGTGCCGGACCCGCTCGATGTCTTCTTCCGTGACGGTTGGCTGGCCGCGCAGCATCGCGAGGGCCGGATCTCCCGGGATGAGATGCATCATCAGGAAGACGGTGATTGACACCCCAAGTAACACCGGAATCGCGAGGACCAATCGCTGGACCAGGTACTTAGACATGTGCCCTCCAGCAGGACGTGGGGTGACGAACCACCACACTGGGATCAGTGCTGGGTGGATGGCCGAGCTCATCGGCCACCCACCCAGCGTTCTTCCGCCCCGTCTACTCCTTGAGCGCCAGGAGGGTTCGGTTACCCGCCGAGCATCGTGTTGTAGTGCAGTGGGTAGATGTTCAGGGTGAAGTGCAAGCCGGTCATAGATTTCTGGCCGGCCATCAACGCCTTCTTTCCCCAGACCGGGATCAGGGGCGCGTCCTCCATAATCAGCACCTGGGCCTGCCGGTACAGATCCATCCGCTTTTCCTGGTCGCTCTCCTCGTACCCCAGCTCCAGTAGCCGGTCAACCTCCGGGTTGGTGTAGTGGGCCCAGTTGAACCCCTTTTCGATCTGGCTGGAGTGGTATAGAGAGTAGAGGGACTCGGGGTCCGCACCCCACCAGAAGATGTTCGCTAGGTTCTGGTCGCCGCGATTGTACGTATTGAAGACGGTCGGCTCGGCCTCCGAGGTGAGCTCCAGGTTGATCCCGACCTGCTTGAACTGGGACTGGATGACCTGGGCCGGCTCATCGAAAGCGTCTTTGGCGATCACGATGAACAGCGCCTTGAGCTCCTGGCCGTCCTTCTTGCGGTAGTCGCCGTCCATCACCCAGCCGGCCTCGTCGAGAAGCTGCTTGGCCTTCTCAGGATCGTATGGGTAGTAGGCCTCGACCGCAGGGTTGTACCCGGGCGTGAGCTTCTCCAAGGGACCGAAGGCCGGCTCCACCGTCGTCTTGAAGATGACGTCGGTGATGACGCGCCGGTCGACGGCATAGTTCATGGCCTGGCGAACCAGCTTGTCGTCGGTCGGGGGCTTGGTGCAGTTGAGGTGCACCTTGCGGGGGCAGCCAAGGGTCGCCTGCTCGATGATCTGCAAGTCCGGGTTCGCCTTGAACGTCTCGTACTGGGCCGGGACGATCTCCTCGATCAGGTTCGTCTCGCCGCTCTCCAAAGTCGATGCGCGGGTGCCCGGCTCCTCAATGATCCGCCAGTCAATGCGCTCCAGCAGCGCCGGCCCCTGGCGTCCGAAGTAGGCCTCCGGCGCCCAGTTGTAGTCAGGGTTGCGCTCGAGGACGGCGTAGCTGCCGGCCACGTACTCCTTGATGATGAACGGACCGGTGCCGGGCGGGGTAAGGCTCATTCCTTCAACATTCTCGGCGGCGTACTTCGGTGGCAGCGTGCGCCAGTTCCCGGCTGCGAGCAGGATCAGGTAAGGCGCGTACGGGGTGTCAAAGACCACCTTGGCCGTGTACGGGTCGACGACGTCGACGCGGTTGAAGCCACGGGGCACCGTCTCCAGGGTTCCGTTGGCAGGGTCGTTGAGGCGATCGTAGGTGTACTTGACGGCGTTCGCGTCATGAGGCTCGCCGTTGTGGAACTTCACATCCTGCCGCAGGCGGAAGGTGTACTCGAGGCCGTCGGGTGAGACCTCCCAGGACTCGGCGAGCCCCGGGTAGAAAGTTTCGTCCCCGGGGAAGCGCCAGACGAGTGGGTCGAACGCGTTGGCCAGGATACGACCCGTCGCGGCGAGACCGGTCTTCTGCGGGTCCATAGTGTCCGGCGTCTGCCACGCGCCAAAGGTCAGGACACCGCCTCCTGCGGCTTGGAATGAGGCTGGGCGCGGCACCGAGGCCTGTGCTGGGGCAGCGCTGGCATCGGCCCCAGTGCCGATCACCGCTGACACGACCGGGGCAGCAAGACCAAGGGCGGCCGCTCGGATGAAGAACTCCCGCCGGCTCAGCCAACCGGCCACAAATTCGTCAACCAGCTTGACGTCGTCGCGCATCTCGTCGTCCTTTCTGTCGTAGCGGGGCAGTCGCAGCCCCCCCGATCGATCCGAATCCCCACACCGCAACCCGTTCCATCACGGGGACGCGGAGGCTACATCATACGACCGTCCTTTCCTCGGCGGGGCCCCCGATTGTCAGCTCGGCCGCCTTATCCGTCGGCACCGCGGCCCGGCTCCGCAGGTTGTAGATGCGCTCGGCGTTGCGGTGCAGGGTGTCCGCAGCCGTCTCCGTAGCTTCATGCAGGGTCAGGATATCCTCGGTGACGAGGTCCCCGAGCACGGAGGCGAGGGCCCGGCGTCCAACGAGCGCGCCCAGCCAGTTCATCTCCGGCAGATGGATCGCGTCCGACCCGTACATCACCTTCGCGACCGGAGCGGCCTCCAGCGTTTCCCTGATCCGGCGGGCGATGCCGACCGAGGCCCAGGGGATCATCAGCGAGAGGTCGCACGCGACGTTCGGATAGACCGAGGTCAAGTAGCCCGCTTCAGTGCAGAAGGGGTAGCCGCCGTGCACGAGGACCAGCGAGGTCTCGCCAATCTCTGGCTCGTTCAGGACTGGTGTCAGGAGGATCGGGTTGACGGCCGGCCAGACGTTGACGTGGGACGTGTGGCCGGTGTGGAGCTGAAACGGAACCCCGTGCTCTCGGCACTTGGCGCAGGTGACACGGAACAAGTAGTCGCGAATGATCTTTTCGGCCGGGTCCCCGTACGCGGTGTGGGCCTCCCAGGCGGCGGCAACGTCCGCGTCAGAGACGGGTTGGATGCTGAGGCCGGTTCGGTAGGCCATGATCGACTTGAAGAAGGCGAACCCGGGGCGCTGTGCCTGGACATCAAGCTCGGCTCGAAAGGCTTCGAGAATCTCGCTGAAGGGCTGGAGGGCCCCGTCGCCGGTGGAGCCGTGGAAGGAGCCGCTGCTCGGGAAGAATCGCTCGATCCGGTAACCTTCCCAGACGGGGATCTTCACCAGGTTCGCAAACTCGCCGGCGTCGATGAGCGGGATGAGCGGGCACCCGGGGTCGACGAGTAGACCGGCGACACCCTGGGAGGCATAGAGACCCTCGATGTAGGCGGAGTAAGCGGGAACCAACGCGGTGTTCCGGGCGGCGACGACGGCATCGTAGGTGGGCTCGCAGTCGAGGAACCCCGCAAGGGCACGGATGGCGATCCGGCTCAGTAACATCGTCTCATTGAGTGGAGACGTCGTTCCGCGTAGAGAGACGGAGATGCTGTCTCGGAGCAGGTCAGACGTCATGGTGGACGTCGACGCTTCGAACGGGTGGCAGTGGCTGTCGATCGCCGGGATGCCGG
>JAUJMG010000603.1 GCA_030446955.1 Thermomicrobiales bacterium | reverse complement strand
GCCGGGCTCGTCGAACAGCAGCGCCAGCAACGCCGAAGCGTCGAGCACCCACGCTTGGCTCGTGATCACGCCTCGGTGTCCCGGTGCGCTTCCTCGCGCCGCTCAGTGAGCAACTCCTCCACGACGCTCGGCCCACCGGCCGCCTTGCCGTAGCGAGCCCGCAGGCGATCCAAGGCGGCCTCCTGGCGCTCCAGCCTGAGCGCGCCCCCCTCGAGTCGAACGAGCACGACCGAACCCGGCTCGAGGCCGAGGTGACGTCGCATGGCAGCGGGGATGACCAACCGGCCTTGTGGGCCGATGGTGACTCGCTCAGTGTGTGCCATGCCCGAAGGATATGCCACCTATCACGGCGTGTGCCACGGTGGAGACAGCCTGGTGCACACGGACCACCTCTGAGGGGAACGGTGACGGCGCGCCGCACCGGCTGAGCCGGCGATCGCACGGCGGGCCAATCCTCATCGACCCGAACCAAGTCGGTGGCCGACCGTGGCCAAGCGCTGACTGCGGCGGCGGGGCCCCACAGACCCGTCGGCGGCTATCCGCGCGGCGTCCAAGGCTGAGGTGGCACGATCAGAGCCGATCTGAGCAGACACGCAGAACAAGAAGGGGGCACCTATGGCGGCATCGTTCGAGCGTCGGTTGGTGCTGGTCACGGGCGCGGGCGCGTCACGTAACCTTGGGCGACCTGAAGGGCGCATCCTCATTTCAGGACAGGATGGCCCCCCTTTTCCTTGGGACAATTCACTAACAGTCCCTCACCTACATCTACACGGCGGCGTCGGTTGGTACCGAGAGTACCAGCGCGGGAGCATTCTTGGCCCCCCTCAGTCGCCTCGCATCTTTATCCCTTATCTCGACGACGATCGCTACCGTGCTACATACCCGCCAGCGATCCTGTATCCGGACCCGAAGAAGGATCCGCATGACATCGAACTAGGCATGGACCGCCTATGGAACAAGTTTGCTGAAGCACTAGAGACGGCGACACACGTCCTCGTTGTGGGCCATTCGCTCCATGACAAACCGCTGCTCGACGCGTTGGCGGAACCAGTGCATGCGGGGCGGCAGATCCATTTCGCCATCTGCTATCACGGCGACCCACAACCTGTCCGTACGGTCCTCGAAAAGCATCCGCTTTTCAACTCGCTCAGCCCAAGGTTGATCTCTATGGACTTTCAGCCTGAACACGACTTCAGTGAAATGAAAGGTTGGATTAATACGCCAATGCTATAAAAGTTAGAATAAACTCGAGGTCGAGCCATGTACTCGTCGTAGGCCGGCGATACCCGCGCGATTGATGGGCTTCTCACGCCTGATCCGGACTCGGGAGGCGACGCTCTGGGCCAACGCCGATCACGACCGTTCACTCACTCAAGAGTGTCGAGAAGAGTTCTAAGCCGGTTCAGGCTACGTCCCTGCTTATCAATGTCAGCCCTTAGAACCGACACGCGCTCATAAGTGTCGGGGTCCGCCTCGTAGTCCTCGAGCGGACCAAGGAAGTGGTCCAACTTGTGGGCACGGTCGATTAGGTACCCGAGGCGGGTGGTTCGGTCAATCGCAGGATCGGTGTAGGCACTCCAATCCTCTACTTCGTACGCCGGATGCTTGGCCATCTCGGAGTCCCGCTCAGCGATTTCCTTCAACGCAGCCGCTATCGTTACGAGTTGATCTTCGACGTAGTGTTCCACGATCTGCGTCGCCCCATTCGCCTCATGCTCGACTGCGTCAAGGCACAGCTCTGCTCTGTCCTTGGTTCCCGCATAGCGTTCAAAGGCCGCCTGGCCTGCCCCCTCGCCCAAGCCGGTGGTGGCCGCTATTGCAATGGCACCACCGGCCCAGAGCGCCTTGCGCCCGATCTTCGCTACCCAGCTAGCACTCTTCGGACTTAATGCAGCCACCTCAGCTGTCAGTAGGTCGGCAGCAGCGAGGAGTCGGCGCGAAGTGTGCACAAGTTGTTGGCGGTGCACCTTGCTCTTGCCCCGATCCGGAAGCAGATCACGAATGGCTTCTAGCTCCCAGGCTGCCTCCCGCATCGCGCCTGACGCACGCTCCGCTTCTCGGAGCAGTCCATCGAGCTGGCGATCGAGCCGCATTCCCTCAGTGTGGCCGCAGCTGCGAGAAGGCGCAGCACTCCAGCGAAGGACATCGACACGACACGGCGCCGCTGTTCAACTCGGCCCCGGCCTCAGATCCAGTGATGCTGGCAGAATCACGCCCGGATGAGCTGGGGGGGCGACGGTGCACCCCGAACTGCCTGACAAGCCCGAGTACCTCCCACTGGAAAGAGGCGGACCAGTTCGTGGTGCACCAAACAGCGTTCCCCGAGCGGGTCGCCAACAGGAGTTTGTCCGCAGGGAGAGAACAAGCCGCCGAGCTAGAAGAGGCTGTGGGCCGTCTCGGAAACGAGGGTTTTTGAGACAACAGCGCCGCCGGCGCCGAGAGTCGCAAAAGGGCCGAGGCCGACGCCGCGCCTACGGAATTCGTGATCAACCTCGGGGAGACGTGCCCGTCCTAAACCGGCCCTACGCGACGAAGCTGGGACGGCGGACCCGGATGCTCGTGACCGGGGCCAGTCTTGCATCGGCAGTGACCGCCGGCGAGGAGGATGCGCAGCCGGTAGTTGGGGAAGCTGCGAAAGCCGCGACCTGAGCGCTTCACCTGCTTGATGAGCAGGTTGGCGGCCTCGACCGGACCGTTGGATG
>JAUJMG010000602.1 GCA_030446955.1 Thermomicrobiales bacterium | reverse complement strand
GTGGTCGAGCGCTACCTCCGCCAAGAGGGGTTTCGGGTCGAGCAGGCGGCGGACGGACCGGAGGCGCTGCGCCGCTTCGCCGCCGCGCGCCCGGATCTGGTCGTGCTCGATCTGATGTTGCCGGGGGTGGACGGTCTGGAAGTCTGCCGGCGCATCCGCGCCCAGAGCAACGTCCCGATCGTAATGCTCACCGCCAAGGGTGACGAGACCGACACCGTGATTGGTCTCGGTGTCGGCGCCGACGACTACGTCGCTAAACCCTTCAGCCCCCGAGAGCTGGTCGCCCGAATCAAGGCGGTGCTCCGGCGCGCGGGGGCGCAGCCGACCTCGGAGGATGATCCCCTGCACTTTGGGGCGATCGTGATCCGACCGGACCGGCGCCAGGTTGAGGTCGACGGACAGGCGGTGGACCTGACGGCGCGGGAGTTTGACCTGCTCGTGTTCCTTGCTGCTCACCCGGGTCAGGTCTTTTCCCGCGAGCAGCTGTTGGACAAGGTCTGGGACTGGGCGTACGCCAGCGACGGTGGCACGGTCACCGTCCACGTCCGCCGCCTCCGGCAAAAAATCGAGGCTCTCCCAGAGCGCCCACGGTACATCAAGACCGTCTGGGGCGCCGGTTACAAGTTCGAGCCGTGAGTACCGCCATGGATAGCACCCACCTGCCGAGCCTGTCTCGGCGCAGCCTCGTGCGGCACCTGGCGGCGGTCACCGTCACGGTGGCTATCTCCGTGGGGGCGACGATGATGGTGGCGCGACTGGTCCTCGGGGTCCGAGGGTCAGATGCCCGGCTGCTGCTCTGGCTGCTTGTCCTGTCCGCGGCCGTCTCGCTGCTCGCGGGCGGTCTGCTTATCTGGGCCTCCGCCGGGCGGCGATGGGACCGACTCGGAACGCGGCTGGCGGCAGCGCAACTGGTGGGCGTGCTCGTCGCCCTCCTCAACATGATCCCGACCACCCTCGTGATGTTCCTCTCCCCTCACGATCGTGGCCTGGTCCTGCTCCTCCTTGGCTACGCGCTGGCGATCGCCCTCGTCTTCACCTCGTTGATGAGCGCCTCCATCGCGGCGTCGCTCGGCGCCATCCGGGCGAGCGCGGCACGGATGGCCGCCGGCGACCTATCAGCGCGCGTCCCGGTGGGGAGCGAGCGGGAGCTGGCCGAGCTGGGCACGGCGTTCAACGCGATGGCCGCCCAGCTGGAGGCTGCATTCGCCCGCCAGCGCGAGCTGGAAGAAGCCCGGCAGGGGTTGATCGCCGCCGTCTCTCACGACCTGCGGACGCCGTTGGCGTCCCTCCGGGTGATGGTCGAGGCGATCATCGATGGGGTTGCGGACGACCCAGTGACCATCCGTCGCTACCTCGGGGCGATGCAGCGAGAGACGGTCAGCCTTGGCCGGCTGATTGACGACTTGTTCGAGATGGCGCGGCTGGACGCCGGGCCGATCGGGCTCCGCCTGGAGCCGAGCCCGATCACGGCCCTGATCGGTGCGGCGCTGGAGGCGATGGAGGCGCAGGCAAACCGCCAGGGCATCGAACTGCGGACCCAAGTTGACCCAAGCCTGCCCTTGGTGGTCGTCGACCCGGACCGCGTCCAGCGCGTCCTCTACAACCTGGTGCAGAACGCTCTCCGCCACACACCGGCCGACGGTACGGTGACGGTGGAGGCGATCGACCTGGGGACCGACGTTCAGATCAACGTTGGGGACACCGGGGAAGGCATCGCACCCACCGACCTCCCGCACGTTTTCGAGCCGTTTTACCGCGGGGACCCAGCACGGACACGAGACGGGTCGGCCGACCGCACGGGAGCGGCGGGGCTCGGACTCGCCATCACCCGTCGACTGATCGAGATCCACGGGGGGCGAATCTGGGTGGCCCAGCCGGCGAACGGTGGCTCCGTCTTCTCCTTCACGCTCCCTAAGACGGGCCCGCGCCGGTCCGCAGCACCGTGAGCGACTTTCGCGGCGAGGCAGTGCCCTCCAGACGAGCTGAGCGGAGGACCGAGATGGAGCCCGACGGGGCCCCGAGAATCGATGATGCGGACCTCGTCACGGCGCTGCGGCGAGGCGAAGAGGCGGCCTTCGTCGCGTTGATCGCTCGTCATCACGCCTCCATGGTGCGTGTGGCCACGCTGTATGTGCGGGACCACGAGGTTGCTGAGGAGGTGGCCCAGGATGCCTGGCTGGCGGTGCTCCAAGGCTTGGACCGGTTCGAGGCGCGTTCCTCGCTCAAGACCTGGATCTTCCGCATCCTCACGAACCGAGCTCGCACCCGCGGCGTACGCGACCAACGGATGGTCCCGTTCGCGATGCTGCAGGGGGACGATCCCACCTCTGATCGCTCCGTCGACCCGGACCGTTTCTTCCCCGCCGGGCACGAGGACGCGGGGCACTGGTCGTCCCCGCTCCGGCGCTGGGAGGGGGCACCCGAAGCGCGGCTGCTGGCCGACGAGACGGGCGCCCACATTGCGGCAGCGATCGCGGCGCTACCCGAGAGCCAGCGGGCGGTGATCACGCTGCGGGACGTGGAGGGCTGGGCGGCGGCGGAGGTCTGTCACGTTCTGGACCTGACGGAGACCAATCAACGGGTCCTGCTGCACCGGGCCCGCTCCCGGGTTCGGGCAGCGCTTGCGTGTTACCTCGGAGATGAGTGAGCCGTTATGCCCCAGTCCGATCTGACCTGCCAAGACCTCGTCGAACTCGTGACGGACTACCTCGACGATGCGCTGCCTGC
>JAUJMG010000601.1 GCA_030446955.1 Thermomicrobiales bacterium | reverse complement strand
GGTGCCGGCCGGTGGCCGCTTCGGAGGGAGCGGCAACGAACGCGTTCGGGTCGACGATGCAGCCTCTCCGTGAGGCACCGAGGAGGGCTTTCGTTCAAACAGGCCCTCCCCGGCAAGGACCGCCGCTGCCAGGAATCTGCACGGCTTCTGGGGAGCCGCCGGGCCGTCGAACACGGCGAAACTGAAGAGCAGGATGGAGGAGGAAGATCGAGTATGCGGCGGCATTCACCGTTCGCGGTTCGGCCGGTTACTGCCTCCGTCAGGAGCCACGCCCCCGGACGCGGCCCTCGCCCGGCGCGCCACCGTGCCCCTGCCCCCGTTCTCGCCCGGCTCCTCTGCAGGTGCGTGTGCTCCAGCAGGGCCATGAGGAATACGGCTATCGGCACAGCGAGCAGCAGGCCCGCCGGCCCGAGCAACGCCCCGAACACTCTCCCGCGACCCGAGCGCGCCCGGCGCTTGAGGTCCGAAGACGGTCGCTCACGCGCGGATGCTCCATCGGTTCCAGACGAACCACACCACCGCGGCGGCGACGGCTGCCAGCGCCCCGTACTCCAGCAAGTGCGCGTACCCACGGATGGCCCCCCACTGGTCACCGAGCAACCACCCGAGGCCGACCAGCAGGCTGTTCCCCAGGCCGTCCGCGAGCGCGACGTACGCAACGAACCGCAGCACGGGCATGCAGGCGACGCCGGCCGGGATCGGGACGAGCTTGCGCGCCCCCGGGATGACGCGGCCGACCACCACCGCTTTTCCGCCGTGAGTATCGAACCAGCGCTGGGCCCGATCGAGGTCGGACTCCTTGAGGAGCAGGAACCGGCCGAACCGCTTTATGAACCGCCGTAGGCGCTCCTCGCCGAGCCAGTAGCCGAGACCGTAGAGGGCCAGCGCGCCAACGACCGACCCCGCCGTCGCGGAGAGCACCACCAGCGGGTACGACAGCTTGCCCTCGCCGGCCAAGAAACCGGCGAGCGGCAGGATCAGCTCCACGGGGATTGGTGGGATTATGTTCGCCAGCGCCACAAGGACGCCTACGCCGGCGTAGCCGGCGACCTCGATAGCGTCCTTGGTCCAATCGGCGAGATCGCCTAGGGGGCTGGACATCTCAGCCGCGCCTCCCTACGTCTCGGAGTGACCGCCAGAGCGTGAGGGCCATCCCCACGGTGGCGACCCAGAGGGCGGCGACGAGGTAACCGGCCAGGACGTCGCTGGGGTAGTGGACGCCGAGGTAGAGCCTGGAAAAGCCGATGAGCAAGACGAGGACGGCCCCCGCCGCCGCCACGATCCACCGGTGCCAGCCCTTCAGGCGCCGGGCAGTGAAGAGGGTGAGAACGCCGTAGAAGCTCACCGCCGTTATGGCATGCCCGCTGGGGAAGGAGAAGAAAGGCGCCTCGTAGCCCGAGTCGAAGAGCTCGGGGCGCGCTCGCCCGTAAAGGGACTTGAGGGCGGTGCCGAGGATCGCCGCGCCGGGGACCGAGACCAGGAGCAGGGTGGCGGAGAGCTTGAGGTCCTTGCGGTAGAAGGCGTAAGCCGCCAGGAGGAGAAGCGGGACCACCACCCAGGGATAGCCGAGGGTCGTTACCAGGCGCAGCGGCGCGTCGAGCCAGCCGGGGAACGTGGAATGGATCCATAACAGCAAGGCGGTGTCCAGTCGGGCGGTCTCTCCCTCCAAAACCTCCTCAGATAGCCCCGCGAATGCCCAGAGCGCTCCAAGGGAGATCAGGGACCCGGCGACCAACTCGAAGGTCACGGCCAGCCAAAGATGCCGGGACGCCCTTCGGACGATGTTTTTTCGATCCATGTTCTCCTACGCTTTCGTGCCCTGCACGGGTGAAGGATCGCACCTCTTCGAGAGGTGCCCCGCGATGGACCTTGTGCTTTCGAGATACACCGAGCACCTCACCGCCCCTTGGCGGGCCGCCGGAACGGGCCCGTTCTGACGAACAACGCCGGCGCAACGAGCATCCCCCAGAATACTGCGAGTGCAAGCAGGACGGCGTCCAGGGCCGGCTCGTTCAGCAAACCGCGCGCCAGAATGAGCGGTCCCATGACCCCAATACCGATCCCTACCTCTGTCGCTCGCCGGCCCGGGGATGCGGCCGGCTCGAACCTGACGTAGCGGTACTCGAGCGTCAGCCCGATCCCCGCTGCCAGCGCGACCGCGAAGAGCTCGTAGCCCCTGGGCGAGAGTCCCATGTAGGCGAGGATCGCGAACGGCGCGCACAGACCGAAAGTCAGGAAAGCCCAGAACGGCAGCCGGGACAGATACCGCGCGAGCACCGGCCGCGCACGGACCCAGACCGCGACCAGCAGCGCGCCGATCAGGGCGCCGCCCAGCACGTCCCCCAGGTAGTGGGCCCCGAGGTACAGGCGGGAGAGCATCACCCCCGGCACGACGAGCGCCGGGACGGCCCAGGGCATCCGGCCGAAAGCCGACAGCGTCCCCCACAGGACGGTCGCGGTCACGGTGTGCCCGCTCGGGAAGGACGATACGCCTAGGTGCGCGCGGACGATGATCTGCGGATCGTCGGGACGGGGCACGCCCACGACGGTCCAGAGCAGCGCGTCCGTGGCCGTGGAGAGCAGGAGGGCACCGATCAGCCCATAGGCAAGCCGTCGACCGCCGAGCCAGAGCGTCACGGAGATCACCACCGTGGCGGCGTAGATGGTGCCGAAAAAAGAGAGACTTTGGAACAACCAGCCCCAGCCGGGTCCGATGAACTCCTGGACC
>JAUJMG010000600.1 GCA_030446955.1 Thermomicrobiales bacterium | reverse complement strand
CACATGGGACACCCACCGACGGGCAGGCGCATCGAGGTCGACGTGTTCGACATCTGCCGCTTTGAGGACGGGCAGATGGTCGAGCACTGGGGCGTTCCCGACCGGTTCACCCTGATCGAGCAGCTAGGTCTCCTCCCCGTCCCCAAGGCAGACGAACGCTAAGCGCCTTCGTCTCATGGACGCGCCGAACGCCCGGACCAGTGCTCACCTACAAGGACGGATCGGGTCGAGCCCAAGGCAGTGAAGGCTTCCCGAGAAACGAGTCAAGACAAGTCGCAGGTGACGGCTGCCCCAGTCGCTCCGTTACCCGCAGCGTTCCCACCACCCGCACCACGGGGACGACGCAGCGACCGAGCTTACACCGCACCAGACGGGTCTTCGCCAATTTCTCACCGTGTCGCGCGTCCCATCGGGGGTCGTCGCGGAGTATTCGCGGTCAGTAAAGGTTCCACCGCCAGACTCTGCTCGAGTACAAGGGACGCGATAAACGGAAGGTCGCGGAAGTGGCGTCGGAGGTTCAACCCGCAGCCGACCAGGACCTCGTTAGGGGCCTCAAAGGCGGCGTAGCGGACCGACACGTCCACGAGGCGCGCGGTGCGGCGGTCCAGTAGCGTGCAGACATCGAACGCCTCCACCCGCCGCCTTCGTAGCCACGCTTGCAGGTAGCGCAGGCTCAGCCCGGTGCTGACGACATCTTCCACCAGGAGGACGCGGCGGCCCATCAGATCCAACTGCGGACACCGCCGTACCCGAACCCGGCGAGCGCCCGAGAGGGTCCGATACCGCGTCAGATCGACACGATCGGTCTCGACCGGCAGGCCTACCTCCCCCAACGCCGCGACCAACATCGATCTGAATGTTTCCGAGCCGCGCCCCGCCCCCAGCACCACGAGCGGCTCCCGCACCACACGGTCGCCAAACTCTCTATGTTCCGTCGCCTCCCCGGCGATGACAGCGGCGAGCTCCCCGACCCGGCTCCGAATCTCCTCTTCGGTATGGAGCACCCGGCCGATCTGGCAGACGAGACCATCCTCTCCCGGGGCGTCCTCTCGACGGTAGCAGGCGACGAGCCGGTGATAGTCCCGTCGGTAGAGCAACTTGATTTGGACGCCGGGATAGAGCTCCCGTAGCCTGCGGACTTTTCGATTCTTGCGGGTCACCAACCGCTGACGCATGGTGGTCAGCTCCACGTAGAGGCGCTGGTCGGGCAGGTAGAAGTCCGGGGTGAACATCTCCGCCGGCCGGCCATCCGGCGTCCAGGCCAGAGTGAAACTGGTCGGTTCGTAGGCCCACCGGATCCGGTAATAGGTAAGAATGCGCGAGAAATCCTGCTCAAAGGGGTGCGCGAAAGGCTCGCCATCCTCCGGCAGACGCAACGCCTGCCTCAGGAGCGGCAACGGCGGTTGATGGACCGGTGCGAGCTCGCACCATGACCCGTCGCTCGACCTACTCTGGACCCCGCCGCCGGATATGCCGGTCGCCCCGCCATCAACAGGATCCCGTCTCATGCCCCCCCCGCGCCGGTCATGGCGCCCTATGTCGGACCCTGGCCGAAGCCATGCATGAAGGCACCGCGTCAGGCCAATCATCGTCACAACACGTTCGCGGGGACGACTTCATTCTGGCACACAGGCCCACAAGCAACAACGGCCGAGAAGTCACAGTTCGAGCGGGAAGCCCGGCAACCGGAGATCGCTCACCAAGCAGCCCATTTCCTCAGGCGCTACTCCTCGACCGTCATCTCCCCAGGGGTGAGAATTGAAAGGTGCGTGAAGTCGGTGCCGGGCTCTGCCCCGTGCCAGTGGCGCTCGCCGGCCGGCACTAGCACCACGTCGCCGGCCACCACCTGTAACTCTTCGCCATCAGTCGCGACAATGCCTCGTCCCTCGGTCACCACCAGCACCTGGTCAGTCGTGTGGCGATGAGGCTTGTTCCTTGCACCGGCACGAAAGGTGACAGCTGTGACCCGCAGCAGCGCCGCGTCCCCCTCGGCCACCAAATTTTGCCGCAGCACCTCTCCGACGAAAATCGGCGAGGTGTCGGGCACCGCGCTCGCCACGTCTTGGTGGATCAGCCGCATCACTCTCCTGCCTCCTCATCTAGCACTGGTCGCGAACCCCAAGGTCCGCTTCGCTGACTGCGTCGCATGGTATCGTGGCTCTCACCACCCGGAGGAGCCCATGCCACTTAGCAACCCCAACCAGCGCCTTACCCCGGAAGAAGAGTCTATCGGCGACCCTGAGGAGGAGGGGGACATTGACGATACCCTTCCCGCCGACCTCTGGTTCGACGTCCTTCCGAGCCATCCCTGGTCCCGCTTGCAACAGAACCACAATGGCCTACCTCCTGGATGAGGGTGCCAGGTAAACCGTCGACGGGAGGGTCATCTCCGCCGCTGCACCGTCCAGTGGGTTGTCCTGATCCCAAACCGGCCGCATATCTGCCACCACCGTATACTTCCCCCAGTCGGGCCCGCGTCGGCCAGTCGTATGTGGTGGGTGCTCGGGCGCCACGCCGGTCGCCACCCCAAGGGAGTAATCACACAGATGTCGGAGTCCTCTACAGCGGGTGGAACCCAGTTCGACCTCGTCCTCCTCGGTGGGGGGACCGGTGGCTACGTTGCCGCGATCCGCGCCAAGCAACTCGGCCTCAACGTCGCCGTCGTCGAGGAGCTCAAGCTCGGCGGCACCTGTCTTCACCGGGGCTGCATCCCCACCAAGGCGATGCT
>JAUJMG010000599.1 GCA_030446955.1 Thermomicrobiales bacterium | reverse complement strand
TTCGCTGTGTGGCGGCGAATGAGGGATACGGATTAGGACCGGACCGATACTTGACCGAGACGGGCTTGCCGAGCCTTGAAGTAGGGCTTGGCAAGCCTGCAATCCAGCAGATCATTGGGAGGAGGAAGAAGGGGGCATGAGACGATACTGGGGCATCACTGGCCTGATCCTTGGTATCTTCTTGACCCTCTTCCTGCTGGTCGAGGCGCTGGGCGTCCCGCTCCTGACCGACCCCTCGCCTTGGCTGGAGCGGGGCGGAGTCATGGCTGCCTTGGTGGGCATCGGCCTGCTTGTGGCGGACGTCGTGCTGCCGGTGCCCTCCAGTCTGGTGATGGTCGCCCACGGCGCCCTCTTCGGTGTGCCGGCCGGCGCCCTGCTCTCGCTGGTGGGGAGCCTGGGTGCGGCCCTGGTCGGTTTTGCCATTGGAAGGCAAGGCGGTCCGCTGCTCTCACGGCTCGTTCCAACCGAGGAGCGCGAGCGGGCCGACCGTTTGCTGAATCGCTGGGGCGGGCTGGCGATCGTCGTCACGCGCCCGGTGCCGCTCCTGGCGGAAACGGTCGCCATCCTGGCGGGCGCCTCGCCGCTGGGGTGGGGAAGAGCAGCGCTCGCGGCGCTGGCAGGCTCCCTACCTGCTGCCCTGCTCTACGCCCTCACTGGCGCGCTCGCCGCGAGTTTCCAGAGCGGGGCGCTGGTGTTCGGGATCGTCCTGCTAGTCGCAGGCCTGTTCTGGCTGATAGGCCGCTGGGCAGAACCGCGCCTGGGGGCCACGCAGGGTGAAGCCCCGTGAGGGGTCTATCAGCTTTACGTGGAGGAACCGCCCTTGCGTTTCTGTGAGGTCGCGTGATTACTTCGACTGACAGCATTGGTGATCTCGAACTGGTGGCGGGAGGCTTCTCGTTCCCGACTAGCCTGACCTTCGATGAGGCTGGCACAGCTTACGTGGCCGAGGCCGGGCTACCCTTCGGGGGTGCGCCGCCCGGCGGACGCATATGGCGACTCGGAGAACACGGCGATCGCCGGCTCCTGACCGAGGGGCTGCGCCCGCCGGTCAACGGCCTCGCATACCACGGCGGCAGCCTGTACGTCTCCGAGGGAGGACATCCCGGACGTATTAGTCGCCTGGACCTCGATGGGCAGCAGGCCGTCATCCTCGATAACCTGCCGGGGCCGGGCAACTACCACACGAACATGGTCGCCTTCGGGCCGGACGGCAAGCTCTACTTCAGTCAGGGCGCGATGACCAACACCGGCATCGTCGGGCTGGACGCCTACGAGCTCGGCTGGTTGCGCCGCCTGCCCCACGCCCATGACCTGCCCGGCTACGATATCGTCCTGGCGGGGAGCAATGTGGAGACGGCGAACCCGCTCCGCGACGCGCCGGAAGCACGGGTGCGGACCGGGGCCTTCTCCCCCTTCGGCACGCCGACCGAGTCGGGACAGCGCATCGCGGCATGCCTGCCCTGCACGGCGGCGGTGATGCGGTGTGACCCCGACGGGAGCGCCCTCGAGCTGGTCGCGTGGGGCCTGCGCAACGCCTACGGCCTGGGTTTCCTGCCCGACGGCCGGCTGCTCGCCACCGATCAGGGTGCGGACGACCGCGGCAGCCGCCCCGTGGGCAACGCCCCGGACCTGCTGTTCGAGGTGCGCGGGGGCGCGTGGTACGGCTGGCCGGATTTCATCGGCGGCGACCCGATCACCGACGCTCGGTACCGGCCGGAGCGGGGACCGGTGCCGGCCTTCGTGCTGGCCAACCACGGCGAGCTGCCGCCGCCCGAGCGACCGCTGCTCCGCTTCCCGGCCCACGTCGCCGCCGTGAAGTTCGACGTCGCACCGGCCGGTGTGCCCGGGTGGGCGGGCCAGGTCTTTGTCGCGCTCTTCGGGGACGAGGCCCCAATGACGGCGCCCGCTGGCCCACGCGCAGGGCGGGCTATCGCGCGCGTCGACCCGGCCGACTGGTCGCTGCACCCGTTCGTGACGGGGCCGCTCGCCCGACCGATCGACGTTCGCTTCCACCCGACCGACGGCGGGCTCTACGTGCTCGACTTCGGCCGATTCGAGATGCACGCCGAGCGGGGCGTCGTCGCCGAACCGCGGAGTGGAAAGCTCTGGCGATACCGGCTTTAGTAAGGAGTGAGTGATGCAACAGCAACGACGATCTGGCACGCCGACGACGAAGAACCCGCTCAAGGCACCAATGCTGGACAGCTGGTTGGCCTACGCCTCTGCCCCCATCCTGCCGTACCTGAAGAAGCTCAAGGTCTCTCGTGCCGGGTCGCGGGGGCATAACCCCAACGACATCCTCCTGCCCGCGGGCTACGTCGCCGAGGTCGTTGCCACCGGCTTCAACGCGCCCGTCCACTGCTGCTTCGACGACCGGGGTTTCTGCTACGTGAGTGAGTGCGGGCACAAGATCGACGCGAAGCCGCGCATCCTCAAGGTGGACGTGGCGACGGGGCAGTACGAGACCTTCTTCGACCTGCCGGAGGAGCGCTGGAATAAGCCCGGCGCGTTCACCGGCGCCTGCTGGCACCAGGACCACCTCTACTTCGTGAACACTGGCACGGGCGCGGATGCCCGCGGCGCCCTCTCCCGGCTCGGGCCGGACGGCACGATCGAGGACCTGGTGACTGGGCTTCCGTGGGGCGACCATCAGCCCGACTACCCGGTCGCCGGTCCGGACGGCAAGCTGTACTGGGGCCAGGGCACCGCCACGAACATGGCCGTCGTCG
>JAUJMG010000130.1:7587-9992 GCA_030446955.1 Thermomicrobiales bacterium | reverse complement strand
CGTCGCGGACCTTCCAGCCAGGAAGGAAGCGGCGGTGGAGGGTCCCCCAGTTCAGTCCGACGTGGCGTTTGCGGAGCCAGCCGATAATCCGCCAGAAGGAGAAGTGGTCGACATAACTGAAGGTCCGAGACGACACGCGCAACTGGAAGTGGCCGGCACTACCTGCCCAGGTGGTGACCAACGGAGGGCGAGGTGAAGCTGTTCAACCCGGCCGGCGTGGCGGTCACCCGTTACGCCATCCGGCGGCACGCATCCCCTCGCCATGGGCGATGAGAACGGAGTCGATCACGCAGCCGGCCGGCATGGGCTCGTGGAGAGCCGGATGCGCGGCAACGTGCATTCCGGTTCGGAGGTGCGGGCCGGAGAAACGGGCCGGCCGGAAGGCGGGCACCGCGTTCCGCCCGACCCCTACCACTTCAGCGTGTGCCTCGAGAAGGACCGGCTGTGTTGCCTGGTGGTGGTGAGTTGCGCGTCGAGGGACCAAGGAACTGGTGGCCATCGCCGATGGCTACCGGAAGTCGACCAAGAGCTGGGCCGACATGCTGCGCGACCTCAGGCGCCGGGGGATGCGGGCCCCGATGCTTGCGGTCAGCGACGGCGCCCTCGGCTTCTGGGGGGCGCTGCGAGAGGTGTTCCCCGAGTACCGTCGCCAGCGCGACTGGGTTCACAAGGTAGTCAACGTCCTCAACGCCTTGCCCGAGTCCGCTCAGGCGACCGCTCGGCGGATGCCGGCTGAGATTTGCGACGCCCAAAACCGCAACCAGCCCTGCCGGCGGTGGGCGCCTTTGCTGGGGAGTTCGGTGCCAAGTGGCCCATGGCAGTGGCCAAGATCGTCGACGACGTCGAGGGGCTGCTGGCGTTCTACGACGTTCCCGCCGAGCACTGGATCCACCTCAAGACTTCCAACGCCATCGAGTCGACCCTTTCCACCGTGCGGCTCCGCCCCCGGGTGACCAAGAGTCCGCGGTCGAGGGCGCGCTGGCGATGGCCTTCAAGCTGATCTTGTCGGCCCAAGACCGATGGCGAGCCGTCAATGGACCGCATCTCGTGGCCCTCGTCGGAGCTGGCGCCCGCTTCCAGAAAACTGATCCACAGGTCTTGACGATTCCTCAGCGCTGGCCGCCGCAGCCACGATCCCGCGTGACAGCAATCTCATTGACGCCATGGTCACGAACCGCTGACGCTCACGAGATTTACTACTCTGGCGTCGGGGTTGACGCCCGTCCGCCCCCATTACTGGCGAGTTAAGTTGGTCGTGCCGCGAAAATACCCGCTTCCAAGGTGGTTTGAGGATTCCAATGGCAAATAACAAAGCTCTAATAGTCGCTATTGACGACTACGGCGGCGATGGGAGGAACAACCTCAATAGCTGTATCGCTGACGGCACCGCCTTTGAGACGCTTCTCCGAGGCCCATACCAATTCCAAGAAGTCCGAGTACTCCGGGACGCTGATGCTACTGTTCAAGCAGTCCGTGCGGACCTCGACTGGCTCTTTGCGGGAGTATCGACCGAGGACCGTCGTGTATTTTTTCATTCGGGACACGGTTGGTCGCGCCCCATTGGAGACTCCCTCGAGGAAGTATTGTGCCTACGCGACGGGTTCTTGGAGGATGACGAGCTAAGCGAGAGAAGCCACGCCGTTCCGCCGGGCGTCCTCACTGTCGTGCTCGATGCGTGCCATTCAGGCGGAATGAATAAGATGTTCTTTTCCGACGGCAATATTGAGCTAGCTAGACAGAAGGTCTGGCTTCCTTCACCGGAGGACCACGAAAAGACACCGTCAGAGCTTTCGAGGGTAACACAGGTAAAGCTGTTTGGGGCGCGTCCGACGGCGGATGCTGCTGTGGTGGCAAAAAGTCTCTCTCTTCCACCGGACGTCCTCCCGCCAGCGTCGAAGGCAGGGGGTGATGAGGCCGGTCAGCTAGAGGTCAACGCTCTGCTTTTGTCTGCATGTATGGAAGAGGAAACCGCTTCCGCAAAGACTTCGCAAACCAACGACCTTTCTGCCTTCACATTTAGTTTGCTGGAATCCCTTACTCGGCTAGGCCCCCACTGCTCTGCGCTGGCGCTACGCGACCAGGCCAACGATATCCTTAAGGCCAAAGGCTTCAGGCAGACGCCAGTTGTAAGAGAGCCCTCCCAGCCACCCCGGCTTGCATCGCGTGGGTTCATTACATTGCAACCCGTCCATTCCGATACAGACGGGAAGGAGCTGCCAGGGGCGGCGACCGCGACCGCAGTCGCCCCGGCTTCCTCCGACACCAAAGACTCAATTCAACGAGCAATTGCTGACCTACAAAAGGACCATACCGTGACACCTACAGGTACTGGCTTTATTCCGTCAGACGTGACGTTTCCCGCTCCGCCGGGGTCACCTTATCCATCTCCCAGCTCGCCGGCGGAG
>JAUJMG010000130.1:0-7487 GCA_030446955.1 Thermomicrobiales bacterium | reverse complement strand
GGCGACGAGAAGTTCTGGGGCCTCATCGCCAGTGTGGCCTCCACCGTCGTGCCCACTGTCATCCAGGCGCTGGCCAAGTCTGGCTACCAGCCAGAGGGGGCGGGAAAGTCAGCAGCGCCCACCATGACAGCGGCTCCCAGCTCGCCGGCGGAGGGCGACGAGAAGTTCTGGGGCCTCATCGCCAGTGTGGCCTCCACCGTCGTGCCCAGTGTCATCCAGGCGCTGGCCAAGTCGGGCTACCAGCCGTCAGGGGCGGGGGCCGGTGCCTACTAGGACGACTCAGCAAGGGACCGACGAGACGCGCATCCCCGCCCCGCATGCTCGCTGCAGGGCGTCGACCTGCTCCGATAGGACGTAAGAGATCCGAATGGCACAACCCACGTTGCGGATAGGTTCCAGTGGTGAGGTGGTCCGCCGACTACAGGCGGCACTCTCCCGAGTCGGCTTTGACCCAGGTTCGCAAGACGGTCTCTTTGGACCGCGTACACTTGCGGCAGTGCGGGCATACCAGGCAGCTCGCGCGCTCATTGTCGACGGCGTTGTAGGTCCCCAGACCTGGACCGCATTATTGGCTGAGGCGTCAGCACTTCCACATCCCGTTGGCATATCCCTACATCTGGGTCTGAACCGGGTTGATCCGCTCCAATATGGCGGTTGGGATGGCGCACTTAAGGCAGCGGAGTTCGATGCAAAAGACATGTATGACCTCGCCCAAGCCCAAGGATTCGAGAGCCAGCTCCTATTGACGGAGGATGCCACATCAGAGGCGGTGTCGAACGCTATCGGAGCTGCTGCAAGCAAGCTGACCAGCGGCGACATCTTCTTCATCACGTACTCCGGGCACGGCGGACAAATCGCCGATACTGACGGTGATGAACCCGACCTTCTTGACGAAACTTGGGTCCTCTACGATCGGGAACTTCTAGATGACGAGCTTCGCATGCTGTGGAGCCTCTTCGCCTCGGGAACGCGGATCCTAATGTTGTCAGACAGCTGCCACAGTGGCACGGTCGCCCGCGGGAAAACGTACGAGTTCTGGTACCCACCTCTTGAGTACGCGGCCCCTAGCCTCGACAAGTCGATCTGGTCGGTCGTACAACGGTTGGTGCTGTCGACCGTGCCGGCAGTCATCCAAGAGCTGGAGAAGTCTGGTTACGCGTTGCGTGAAGACGGCGATGAGCGCCCGCCGGAATTACCGACGACCACGGGCGGCCCTGTCAAGGTTTTGCCCGTGACCACTTATAGCCTGGCACAACTTGTCGCCCAGCCCCTCGTTACATTACTGGCGAAGGGCGTCGACCCTTCCCAAGATAGCTTTCTTCCGAAGACAAAGAATCTTCCGCTCGAATTACAAGAGAGCCTGCATCTGACGAAGTATGAGTTCTACAAGGGCATCCGGTCCACAGCACGGGCCAAATCGAAAGAGTTTCAAGCTGACCTCCTCCTCATCTCAGGATGTCAGGATAACCAGTTATCTCTTGACGGCGACAGAAACGGTCTATTTACCGCGAACTTGCTTCGGCTATGGAACCGAGGGAGCTATCTGGGTGATTACCGTGGGTTTTTCCGGCGCCTGCTAAAGATGATGCCTCCTTACCAAACGCCAAACTACGACCGGTCAGGATCAGTCAACGAGGCCTTTGACCTCCAAGGTCCCTTCAGTATCTGAACTGACAGCATGAGCCCAGAAATTGACGAGACGACGGTGTACAGGCACGCTGCAGACGCGTTAGCCGAGAACGTTATCCCAGAGTTTAGCGGGTTTGACCCTGGAGTTGTCGCACGTGCGTTTGCCGCGGCGTTCGACGGTTTCTCTCCGAAGGCTGAGTGGCTCGAGGCCTTCAAGGTCCAAGTACTGAGGAGGAGTGGATTTCTTGTACGTCTAGAAGAGGCGGACATTTCGGAGTTTCGAGAACGAGTCAAGGGCCCAGCCGCATACCTCGCTCTTGTTCATGGAGGCGAGCGAAGACGACTTAGGCTCGTGCCAGGAGTCACGACGCCGTTTGCTTTCGATGAGTAAGCCAATGTCGCCTCTCTCGCCAGCGCTTAGTGCGGGGCTTCCTGATGTGGGGCCTGTCTATTCTGAGGTAGGTCGGCCTTCATACCGAAAGCATTTGGCCCAAACTCCCCGACGCGCGTCTGCAGGTGACCAGACCCCGATCGTCAGTCCACCCGCCATGTGGGCTGGGTTGATTGGTCCGCCATTGCCGAGCGGACTCGGCTGGGGGGAGCATCCCCATAGCGGAGTGGGGACGGTAGCCGTTGTACTACTCCTCTCGCCAGTCGGCTACCGGCGCCCACGGGAGTTGCGCATCCAGGGGTTCGGTGGTTCGCGGGAAGCGGCGATGCTCGGCCTCGGCTCTGGCGAGGACACCATCATTGTGGCGGAGGGGATCGGCACCAAGTTCATCGCTCGCCGCTCTGACCTCGGCATTGAAGGATACGACTGGGGTGGACTGACATCGGGATCGTCGCTGCAGGCCCTGTGGGTACTGCTCCTCCCAGGCGGCGGCGCCGCGCCCCCTTGGTACTACATCCTGCAGGAGGCGGAGATCCAAGGCGACGGCCGCCGTCTCGGTCAGACCGGCGGTCGCATCGTCGCCGAGGTCTTCCTCGGCCTGCTTGAAAAGGACGCGTCTTCATACCTGAGGAACAAGCCGGACTGAAAGCCTTTCCTACCTGCCCAACAGGCGGGCGACTTCACGATGGGAGATCTAATCGCATTCACTTGGGCACGGACTGGTAGTAACCACTCTTCCGGGTTGAGAGACACCCGGCCAGACGTGTTCGGCCTGACGAGGACGACGGCACCTCTCGCAAGGGGCACGGGCTTCGGCGTCCGCACTATCGTGAAAGGCGGTGATCACGCAGGCACCGGCGGGTATCTGAGCAGCCGGCACGCGCTCTTTTAAAGAGATCTACCAGCTTCGGCGGTTCTCGACAAGAACGCTCGGGTGCGAATCGCCCCCGGGGGGGAGTGGGGCGCAATGACGACGGAGGAGCGGTCTTGGGGACGGGCGACCACCGAGGAACGGGCCCGTCCCACAACGTGGGAGAAGCTCAGCTTCAAACGCAAGCCGCCCGTGCCCTGGTTCAGTCCCAGCGTCCTTGCGAGGGCGGCTCAGCGCGTAGCCATCTCATCGGCGTTCGGCGACTTCCTCGACAAGCGGGAGCTCCAGAATGCCCTGCCAAGCGACATCATCGCACACCCGCTCGACCCACACCAGAGGGGGGTGTGGATCGACTTTATCGCCGACACGGGCGACGGGTTTAACCCGACGTATTCGGTTGCCTGGCTGACGGCGCAGCGCAGCCTCACGCCCACCAATCACGTAGGAGAGCCGCTGCCCAGGGCCAGCCTCGTCGTCTTCGGCGGCGACGAGGTCTACCCGGTGGCCAGCCCCGAGGAGTACGAGAACCGCTTGACGGGGCCGTACGAGGCATCGCTTCCGCACACCGATCCGCCGCATCCCACGCTGCTGGCGATCCCGGGCAACCATGACTGGTACGACGGCCTCACGACCTTCATGCGGGTGTTCGCCCAGCCGAAATGGGTGGGAGGCCGCCGGACTGGGCAGTCCCGGAGCTACTTCGCCGTCCAGCTCCAGCACCGCTGGTGGCTCTGGGGCATCGACATTCAGTTCGACACGTACATCGACGAACCTCAACTGACGTACTTCGACGCGGCCGCCAGGGAGATGGGGCCCGGGGCTCGCGTGATCCTGTGCACGGCGGTGCCGGCGTGGACCGACGTCCAGTCGAACGTCGAGGGCTTCCGTGACCTCGCCTACTTCGAGGCCCATGTCCTGCGGAAGCACGGCCTCGAGCTGGTGATTTCGCTGTCGGGCGACAGCCACCACTACGTCCGCTACGAGGCCGAGGACGGCACGCAGAAGATCACCGCCGGCGGCGGCGGTGCGTTCCTGCACCCGACCCACCACCTGGTCGATGAACTCAAGGTTCCCACCGACCCGACCTTCGAGCACTTCAAGGTATACAGACGCCGAGCGTCCTACCCGGACCGCAAAACCTCGTTTTGGCTCTCGTTCGGGGCCCTGGCGCTGCCGGTGCGGAACCGTACCTTCATGTTTATCCCCGCCCTCCTGTACCTGGTCCTCGGTTTCGCGAGCCAGTTCGCGATCCGCACGCTCAAGCAGGAGCACGACTTCGACAGGGCCCTGCGCGACCTCCGGTTGGCCGACGTCCTGGCCACGTTCGCGCACCCGGTGTCGATCGTGATGCTCGGCCTCGTCCTGGTCTTCCTCGTCGGGTTCGCCAAGCCTTGGGCGGGCGCGTCTCGGGGGTGGAAAAAGCTAGCGGCCAAGGGGTTGATGGGCGCGACCCACCTGTTGATCCAGATCGGTTTGTTCGTCGTCGTCGCCCTCCTGGTCCTCGACTTGGCGGCGAGGCTCGCGCACGGCAAGGCCTTCTTCGCGCTGAACGCGCTGCTGCTCGGGGTGGCCGGGGCGGTGGTCGGCAGCGTGGCTTTGGGCCTGTACCTGGCGGTTTGGTGCGCCTTCGGGGGCGCCCACGGCAACGAGGCGTTTTCGGCGGTGTCCTACGGCCGTTTCAAGAACTTCCTGCGCATGCACATCGGCGCTGACGGTAGCCTGGCGATCTACCCGATCGGGCTCGATCGGGCGAATACCGCGTGGGAGCTCGACTCCGACGCCACCAGCAAGGACGCAGCGTGGATCAAGCCCCGCGGCAACATGCTGGCCGCCCGGCTTATCGAATCGCCGATCAAGATTCCCGGTCGCCCATGAGCCGGGCCTTTGCCGGCCGCAAGCCCACACCGCGCCATTCATCCCCAGAAGAGCTCGATCGAGCCCGGCGACACATCAAGCACGTCATCGTGCTAATGATGGAGAACCGCTCGTTCGACCACATGCTGGGGTTCCTCGACCACCCCAACCCCGAGTTTCCCGGGCTGACGGGCCAGCGGTTCGACAATCCCTTCCTGCTGCCGGACACGGAGCCGATGACCCCGGTTTCGCCCGACGCCGAGAACCGGTCGTACTTCGACCCGCCGCACGGCCATCTCTCAACGAAGATGGCGATGCACGGCGAGCGCTGGCGAAACTTCAAGATGGACGGGTTCGTTGCCGCCAACGCCGAGAAGCTCTCCGGCAAGGAGCCCGTCGCCGTCCCCCACTGGACGCGTGCCATCGTCGTTGGCCTCGTGCTGAGTGTGGTGGCCGCCGCCGGGATCCACAACCTGGCGCGCCTGGGCATCAATGGTGGCTGGCGCGAGGTCGTGTGGTGGGCCCTGGGCGGCACGGTCGCAGCCGCCGCGGCTGTCGTGTTGCTGGCGCTCCACCAGCTGCCGGGCCGGCGCGGTCGCCAGTTCATCCTGCCCGTGGTGTTGAGCGGGTCCTTCGTGGGCCTGGCCGCCTACGGGCTGCACTCGGCCGAGGCTCGACGCGGCGTCGGCACGTGGATGATCGCCTCGACGCTGGGCGCGCTCTGGCTGCTGTGGTCGCTGAGTCGTCGGCTCAAGCAGCGAGCGCGCGTGCCGGCCGACAAGCTCGGCTCGGCGAGCGCCCGGGCCATGCACTGCATGTCGCCCGACAAGCTGCCGGTGCTGGCCGAGCTGGCCCGGCGGTACATGACCTGCACCCGGTGGTTCTGCTCGGTGCCGGGCGCCACGTGGCCCAATCGCAACTTCGCTCACGCCGCCACGTCACAGGAGTCCGTCGACATCGAGGCCGGGTTCTACGAGGCCCCCACGATCTTCCAGCGTCTCGATCAAGCCGTCAAGCAGGACCTCGAGTCCAACGAGCCGTTCACCACCTGGCGCATCTACCACCACGACACGCCGCAGATCATCGCCTACGACGCCCTGTGGAAGGGGAAGATGGCCAAGAACTGGTTCGGGATTTCCCGGCTCTTCGAGGACATCCGCAAGGACAGTTTGCCCATGTACGCGTTCGTCGAGCCGTGCCACACCGGCGAGCAGTCGAACAGCCAGCACCCCGGCAACAACGAACAGAACGGCGACGACTTCCAGCGCGGCGAGCAGTTCATGGCCGACATCTACAACGCGCTGGTCGAGTCGGACGACACGTTCGCCAAGACGCTGTTCCTCATCACGTACGACGAGCACGGCGGGCTGTTCGACCACGAGCCACCGCCACCGTCGAGGCACCCAGAAGGCCTGCGCGAGCGGCGCAAGGGGGGAAGCCTGGCCCGCCGCCTCGTCGCCTTCTTCGTGGAGTACCCGAAGGCCAACTTCGACTTCCGCTGCCTTGGGCCTCGCGTGCCAGCAGTGATCATCTCGCCGCGGGTGGACGGCGGCAAGCTCGACTGGACGCTCTACGAGCACGCCAGCATCCCGGCGTCGCTGCGCCTGCTCTTTGCCCCCGACACCCCGCCGCTGACCCGCCGCGACGAGGTCGCCAGCGACTTCTTGCACCTTGTGCGCGACGAGGTCACGCCGCCGCGCAAACTGGCCGACGACAACCAACGCCCACAGCGGATGGCGAAGCGCCTCGATGAGGTAGCCGCCACTGAGGGCCCCGGTGGGGTCACGGCGACGACGGGCGACGATCTCGGCCGCCAACTTGCCGCCCTAAGGTCACAGATGGTGGCCGTCCTGGCTACCACCGGCCCTGTGGAAGCACGGCGGGTAATGCGAGCTGCGGCGCAGGCGGAGGAGCCGGCGGCGATCCTGTTCCAGCGACGGGCGGAGCAGCAGCGCGCGCGGTAGCAACGCGCCGGCGCGCTTGCCTCACCGCGGCGTGCTTCCGGGCCCACTCAATTCGGAGAATTCTCTTCAACCCGTTAGAAACTATGGCCCCGCTGGGGACAGCCTCACCCGTTCGACGCCTTGACTAGGACCCGGATGACCCTGCACACCGTCGCCGAGACGCGCCCTTGTCCGGCGTGAAGCGTCGACGTTCGTCCCGACCGGGGGGCGTTCTGCTGCCGGGATCCGAGAGGATGCCGTCACTTACTGAGGCGCGGCACGACGGAAGACCGCTCTCGAGTGGTCGGAGGGGGCAGGGATGACCGAGCACTTCGACGCAGTGGTGGTGGGTTCGGGCTTTGGAGGGTCCGTGACCGCCTACCGGTTGGCAAGCGAGCGCCAGAGTGTTTGCGTTCTGGAGCGGGGGAGGAGCTACGCCCCGGGCTCGTTCCCCCGTAGCCCTCGGGAGATGGGTCGCAGTCTTTTGGGACCCAAGGTCGAGTTTATACGGGCTGTTCGACGTCTGGTCGTTCAGAGGGCTGGAGGCACTGGTATCGGCCGGGTGGGGCGGTGGCTCGCTCATCTACGCCAACGTGCTCATCCGAAAGGACCCCAGCTGGTTCGTCGACGAGAGGCACGCCCAGCCTGGCTACGAGGCCTGGTCCATCACCTACGACGACCTAGAGCCGCACTACGACGCCTGCGAGAAGATGCTGGGAGGGGTCTGCCGCGGGTTCGGTTGACGGCGGTTGTGACAACGTGATCATGCCGCCTCCAGCCAGGGGGGTGCGCTGAAGGC
>JAUJMG010000598.1 GCA_030446955.1 Thermomicrobiales bacterium | reverse complement strand
TCAATCCGAGCGCCAACGTCAACTTCGGCTACAACGTCACGGACGAGGTCCGCCGACGTTTCATCCTGCCGCTCTGGAACTCCTACTCGTTCTTCACGACCTATGCCCGCATTGACGGATTTGACCCGACCGCTCCCAGCAGCGCCATCCCCCTCGGAGAGCGGTCGCTTCTGGACCGCTGGATCGTCTCCCGCCTCAACCAAGTTGTGGCTCACACGAGGGAGCGCCTGGAGGCCTACGACCCGGACAGTGCGGCGCGGGAACTTGAGAGCTTTGTGGTCGAGGAGCTTTCCAACTGGTACATCCGCCGGAACCGAAGGCGCTTCTGGAAGCCCGAAAGTGACCGGGACAAGGCTGCCGCCTACGTCACGCTCTACGAGTGCCTCACGACGCTCTCCCGTGTCCTGGCTCCCTTCGTGCCCTTCTTGGCCGATGCGATGTATCAGAACCTTGTCCGCTCGATGGATCAATCGGCACCGAGGTCAGTCCACCTCACCGACTACCCGGACGCCGATCCAGCGGCCATCAATGCCGGACTCTCCTCAGACATGGCCGCCGTGCTGGAGGTCGTCCGCCTCGGCCGGTCTGCGCGCACCGAGGCCGGGATCAAAGTCCGTCAACCGCTGCCAGCGATCCTGGTCTACGCGCGGGATGCTTCCACCATGGATGCCGTCCTGCGCCTCAAAGATCAGGTGCTCGACGAGCTGAACGTCAAGGACGTGCGGCCCCTGACCGATCTCGGGGATGTCGTCTCGTACGACATCCGCCCCAACCTGAGCGTTCTTGGTCCCAAGTACGGCAAGCGTCTCGGCCCGATTCGGCAGGCGCTGTCCAACGAAGACCCGGCTCTCATCGCCGGATGTGTCACTGATGGACAGGATGTCTCGCTCACGTTGCTCGACGAAGCGGTTGTGGTGCTGACGCCGGCCGAAATCTTGGTGGATCTGAAAAAGCGGTCCGGTTATGCCGCGGCACAGGGTTCCATGGCCACGGTGGTCCTGGACACATCGCTGACGCCGGAGCTTATCGAGGAAGGGTTCGTCCGGGACTTCGTGCGGGGTGTTCAAGACGCTCGGAAGAGCGCGGGGTATCGGATCGAGGACACCATTGCTGTTGCCTACGACGCCGACCCAGAGATCGTGAGCGCTCTAACGAACCATGCTCCATACGTCGCCGCTGAGACTTTGGCGGTAGGCATTGAGCCGACCGAAACCCTCGGCGTCTCCGATGCCGTCGAACCCGAAGCTACTGAAGGCCCGGGCGGGGCGACAGGAGAAGACGGCGCGTATCGTGACCAGATCACCGTTGGTCGCCACCAGGTGCGAATCGCGTTGCGTCGGGTAACTCCCGCGCCTTCCCGGTAAGCCGGGTCACTGACGGCCAGACAGCGACACCCAAGATGGAAATGGGCCGATCGAGCCGCGGCGGGGGCGAAGCCCGCTGCGACTCGCTCGGCCCCACGGCACCGAGTGAAACGGCCGATTCCGGGGGGGTCGCCCCGGCCTGGCTCCGGATGATATCGTCAAACAAGAAACCATCGCCGCGTGGGCCCTCAAAGAAGGAGGCCGGGGTGGCGGGCTGCGCGTTGCCGACACTCCCGCCAACGACGGTGGCGACAACCCGGGCGTCAGCCAACACCTGAACGTCCCGGATCTCCTGCACAACTGTCTGATCCGCGCCGGCAGCGGGTGTGGCTGGTCCCATTTCCGCCTCCGCGGCCGCTGCGATCGCTGGCAAGTCAGCCGAATCGACGTTGCCAACGACACCCGCCAAACTCTCTCGTAAATACTCGTCCGTGAACAGGAAGAGCCAGCGGAACTGGTATCCGGCGTTGACGCAGGCGACCAACTCGTTGACGGTCGCTGTTACCGCGCTGACGGTGGCCTCATCCGCGGGAATACCGGTGGGAGGCGTGGGATCGGCAGTGGCCGCCTCGGGGCTTGCTTCTGGTGTGCCGGCAATCTCCCGGAACAGGGGCAGCAGGTCACGAGTTTCAACGGTGCACTCGCCGGTGACAGCCGCTGGCGTGGCCTCCTGGGCGCGAGCAGCGACGGGTGCGCCAAGCGCAAAGCAGACCAGGACAGCGATCGTCGGTATGAAACGGATCATCCAACCCCCTCCTCGCCTCTACGGCGATCCTCCTCCGGTACGGCAGATTGCGACAGTCGAACCGCCGCCAAGCTTGTTCGCCGCCGAAGCACCAGCTCCCGGACGACAGATCACCGTGCCGAGCAACGCCAAGTCGCCCCTCTTGACGCCCTGCTGCGCTCCCCGCAAGATGCCAGGACTTCGGATGAACCGCAAGTGCCGTGCAACCCGGGCTGTTCGGCAAAGGATCAAGCCGGGCGGGAGCCCAGGCTGCCTGGAACCGTTCGGGAGGGGCCGGAGCGCGGCCAGGATTCGAAACAGCCAAGTAGGAGCAAGGAGACACCATGACCGACGAACTAACGAGAGATTTCGTCCGCCAAATCGCTGCCGGGACCCTTAGCCGGCGCCGGTTCCTTCAGCAAGCGGTGGCGCTTGGGCTCTCGGTGCCCGCGATTTCCACGGTCCTCACTGCCTCCGCCGCGCCGGCCCCCGGGAACGCCGCACCCTCCTGGACTGCGTCGTTCCAGGCGGACACCTCTACCCTCATTTTGGCCGACAACATGTCCTCTGGTGGCCTCTGGCTGAGCCTTGACCCGGCCTACTTCTACGAACCCAATCCCAGCGCGGCCATGAACGTCGTCTATG
>JAUJMG010000597.1 GCA_030446955.1 Thermomicrobiales bacterium | reverse complement strand
CTACGTCCGGTTCGCCCAGGATGTCCACCGCCGCTCCGACGAGGACCTGCTCACGTCGTACCCACAGCTCTTCGACGGCATCCTGCCCGATGACCCGGATGCCGCGGGAACGCTCGCGAGCCTGATCGACTTGCTCAAGCGCCACGCCCGGACGACGGTTCGGGTGCTGGAGGAGGTTGGCGGTCAGCACTTGGAGGAGATGGTCGGCGGACGCCTGCCGGCGACCTGCTTGCTCCGACTCGCTGTCGCCCCAGCGGTCGGTGATCGCGCCAGCGATGTGGACACAAGGCTCGTAGAGGACACCGGCGAAGCCGTGGTGCGTGTGGGAGACACGGACGGACCGGCGACTGGGCCGTCGAATCGCTTCGCTCGCTCGGGTGAGTTGTGGGCGGTCACCTTCCGCGGACGCACAGTCCATCTCACCCACGAGGTTGGCCTGCTTCGCCTCGCCGGGCTGCTGGCTGAACCCAGCCGAGCGTTCACCCCCTTTGAACTCGTGGCGGCGACCGAACCGGCTGACCCCACCGGACGGGTGGATGCGGCGGAGGCAGCGGAGGCGGGGCTGGGAGAGGTGCGGCGCGGGAGGCTCGGCACGTTGATCGACGACCAAGCCAAGGCCGAGTATCAGAGCAAGGTCAAGCGCCTGCTCGGGGAGGCGGAGGAGGCGCGAGACGCGGGCGACCGGGCCCGAGCCGCTGACCTCGATCGGCAGGTCAAGCGGATAGTGCAGGAACTTGACGCTGCCACCGGCCTGTTGGGACGCCTGCGGCTGATGGAGGACGACGTCTCGACCCTGCGAGCAACACTGAACGCCTCGCTGCGCCGCGCCCTGAGCAAGATCGAGCGTGAGCCCCCGGACCTTGGTCGCCACTTGCGCCAGTCCCTTCTGCGGCGAACCGTTTTCACCTACGACCCTGACCCCCCGATCACCTGGGACGTGAGCATCCTCTAACGCGTCCTGCGCGACACACTCTGTCGCCGTGACGACAAACTCTGTCGTCGTTCCCCCCTGAACCCTTGATGAAGGCTGTCGTCCCGGCGACGCCGCTCGTCGCGCCGTCCACAGAGAGGCGCGGGCAACAGGCCGCATCCCCACTGTAGGGACTGCCGACCACTCCGACCCGCCCGTGCCTGAGCCGACCGGTGATCCTGGTCGAGGAGGCGAGCGCGGTATGCACGACGAACGACGGACGAGGGAACGCGGGCTGCTGCAGATCGAGGCCCGGCGCATCCTGTGGGATCGACTGTGGGCACGGCTCCTCGCGCCGCCTCTGGAAACAGGTGGGGAGGGTTCAGGGTGCGGAGGCGGGTCCAGTAACCCTGCTGCCCAGGACTCCCTGACCGGCGAGGGGGGACGGTAGATGCCCGCTCCACCCGACCTACTTGCCCACGCCCTCGCCGCTCACGATGCCGGCCTCTGCGTCCTGCCGCCGAGCGAAGATGGCTCCAAGCAGCCTGATGCCACGAGCTGGACGCGCTACCAGCACGAGCCCTCCACCGTGGAGGAGATCCATCGCTGGTACACCAGCAAGCGGAGCGGCATCGGCTACGTCTGTGGCGCCGTCTCCGGCAATCTGGTCCTCTTCGAGTTCGACGACCTGGAGACCTACCACGCCTTCCTCGCCGCGGCCGAGCAGGCCGGTCTCGGCGATCTGGTTGCCCGGATCCGGACCGGCTGCGAGGAGGCCACCCCCGGCGGGGGCATCCACTGGGCCTACCGCCTCATCGGTCTTCCCGCCAAGACCGTCGCGCTGGCCCGGCGACCGGGGATCGATGTCCACGGGCACCCACGCCTCATCCCCTTGATTGAGACCAAGGGGGAGGGCGGCTACTGGGTCGCGGCTCCCTCCCACGGCATTGTTCACCCTAATGGCAACCCCTACTGCCAGATCTCCGGTGGCCCCGCCTCCATCACCACGCTCACCGCCGAGGAGCAAACCCTGCTCTGGGCGCTGGCCCGCACGTTCGACGAAGCCCCCAAGACGGAGGCCGGACCAGGGCCAAGTCCAAAGACCAGCGCCGACGCGCGCTGGCTCCTTCGTCCGGGCGACGACTTCGACACCCGGGCGAGCTGGGAGGACGTGCTGGAGCCCCACGGCTGGACGCACGTCTTCGACCGGGGGGAGGTCGGCTACTGGCGGCGGCCGGACAAGCCGACAGGGGTCAGCGCCACCACCAACCATGGCGGCCGGGACCGCCTCTACGTCTTCACCTCCTCGACGCCGTTCCACCCCGACCGGGCCTATTCCAAGTTCGCCTGCCTCGCCATCCTGGAGCACGGCGGCGACTTCGCCGCGGCGGCCCGCGCTCTCGAACACCAGGGCTACGGCCAGCGGCGCCCGCATCCAGACCCGACGACCGGGCCTCAACCCGCGGCGCGCCTGATTCCGGTGCCGCCCTTCCCCCTAGAGGCGCTCCCCCCGGTGGCCCGCGCTTTCGTCGCCGCCGGGGCGGAGGCCCTCGGGTGCCCACCCGATTTCATTGCCCCCCACCTCTTCGCCTTCGTCGGGGCGGTGGCCGGCAACGCCCGCAGGTTACGCCTCAAGCCCGGCTTCGAGGTCACCCCGATCTTCTGGGAAGGGGTGGTCGGCCGACCCGGGACGGTCAAGACCCCTGCTCTCAACCACGCCCGCCGCCCCCTCGACGCCCTCCAGAAGGATGCCTGGGACCGTTACCGGGCGGAGGTGGAGCGCTGGGAGGGGGAGAAGGCGGCCGAGCGGGGGAGCAGGCCCCGAC
>JAUJMG010000129.1 GCA_030446955.1 Thermomicrobiales bacterium | reverse complement strand
CCTGCATGAGGTGCCTCATGCGATCGGTCAGCACGACGCCGTCGGTAGCCCCACGGGCTTCGCCAGACTCGAGGGCTCTGCCAGCGGCGTGGTCCCTAACACGGTCGATGCCGACCGCCTGCTACACACCAACCATCCCCTGGTGAGCACCGAGCTCGTCGGGGATCCTGAGTCGGCCTTCGCCCGGTCTCGCACCCGAGAGCGCTACGCCTATCTCTGTGAGGTCGGACCAACGTTCGACGGACAAGCGGCGGTGGAACGAGTGCTTACGGACACCTCCGTTCCGGTCAGTCTCGCACCCGGGTCCGGGTTCATGACGTTCGGAGCGGTCAGCATGGAACTCACCGTACCGCCACGGCTGCGGGTCGCGCCGGGACCGCCACACTGCACACCGTTCGTCGAAGTCCCGTTTCCGTCGCCGGTGGCCTGACCGCGTTCCAGCGCTTCGAGGGGGAGAAGGGCGTCACCTGGCGGAAAAGGCTCAACTATCGCAACGCTCTGGCTCGTTGCGGTGTCGGTCACGATGATGGTCGAGCCTAAGAACGAGCAGGCGGGGGGGAGCATGGTTCCTCTCCCTTAGCGCGGCTGGAACCCGCCGTCGACGTTGATCGTTTGCCCGGTGATGTAGGAGGCCTCTGGGGAGGCGAGGAAGCTGACGAGCGCGGCGATGTCCTCCGGGGTGCCGTGGCGGCCCAACGGGATGGACGCGCGCAAACGGTCCCGCATTTCCTCAAAGGGCACGCCTTCCGCCTCCGCCCTCCGCCGGAGGGCTGCCCAATGCATGTCCGTATCCATGTTCCCAGGGCTGATGCAATTGACGCGAAGACCATGCGGACCAAGCTCGCGAGCGAGCGCGTGCGTCAGGGCAACGACGCCTGCCTTGGATGCCCCGTAGGCGCCGGAGCGCGGCGGGGTGTCCTGGCCGAAGATGGATCCCACGGTGAGGATAACGCCTGAGCGCTGGGGGACCATGACGCGGGCCGTCGCTCGGCAACAGTAGAATGTGCCCTCCAGATTGACGGCGACGATGCGCCGAAACGCGTCGTCGCTCATTTCCGCCACCGGAACGCCGCCACCGATTCCGGCGTTGGCAACCATCAAGTCAAGGTGACCGTGGCGGGAGACAGCGTCTTCCACCAACCGGTCGACGGCCTTCGCGTCGGCAACGTCACACACCTCGCCGCTGGCACCGCCGCCCATCGCCCGTGCCGCCGCGATCGCGGCTACCCCATCCACGTCAGCCAGGACGACCGCCGCGCCGTCGGCCGCAAGCCGACGCGCGATGCCGAGACCAAGCCCGTGCGCCGCGCCGGTGACGATCGCAGTCTGGCCCGCCAGTCGGGTTCCGTCAGCCACGGCTCAGGCTCCATGAAGGGTGGGCCTCTCTAGGCGCCCCGCGATCACCTGCGAGCCGGCCGCGCCGCCGCTCCACCCTCCGTTCGGCCGGCAACAGCAGGGCAAGGCCCGGACGCATCATGCCCGGTACTCGGTTTCTCCATCGAGCGGCGGACGGTGGTCTGCCCACGGGGCGATTTCCTCGAAGACCGCCGCGGCCCGCAGCACGGTGCTGTCCTCGTGCCAACGCCCGACAATCTGGAGACCAACCGGCAACCCCTGAGTGTCGAAGCCGCAGGGCACCGATGCCGCCGGCTGGCCCGTCAGGTTGAAGGGAGAACAGAAGGGACTCCAGTCCGAGGGGTGCTCCAGCGGACGTCCAGCGATTTCGGTTGGCGCGTCGTCGCCGGCCGTGAAGGCGGTCCTCGCCATGGTCGGGGTCACGAGCAGATCGTAGGACTCCATGAAGCCCCGCATTGCATGGTAGTACGCGTTCCGTCGGATCTGCAGCTCCGCGACCTCCGGACCCCGTAGCCGCTGGCCAAACTCAATCACCGGAAGGCGGCCCGGGTCGATCTTGTCGCGCACCCGCTCCAGATCGTGCAGATGCAGGGCGGCGTTGCCGCTTGCCCACAGCTCCCACCAGATGTCGTCGGGCCGTTCCAAGCCGGGCTTGACCTCCTCGACGCGGCACCCGGCCTCCTCGAATCGACGGGCGGCGGCGGTTGCCACCCTCCGCACATCTGGGGCGAGGGGCGCGTACCCAAGGTCCGGCGACCACGCGATGCGGAGACCGGCAATCCCTCCCTCGCACGAAGCGAGGTGGTTGCGGTCGCTCGACCAGGACAGACGGTCGCGAGGATCGGCGCCGGCCGTCACATCGAGCAAGAGCGCCGCATCGCGAACGGTGCGCGTCATCGGCCCCAGGTGAGACAGGTCTCCAAACACGCTCGACGGGTACTGGGGCACGAGGCCGAAGGACGGCTTATGCCCGAAAATGCCGCAGAAGGCGGCCGGGATGCGGATCGAGCCGCCGCCGTCGCTTCCTTGAGCGAGCGGGCCCATCCCCGCGCTGACAGCGGCGGCCGCCCCACCGCTGGATCCGCCGGCTGTTTTGCCGTGCTGCCACGGATTGTGGGTGGGTCCGACGAGGCGGTTGCCCGAGTCGCCCTTCCAGCCGAACTCCGGGGTGTTGGTCTTGCCGAGCAACACTGCGCCAGCCGCGTACACGCGTTCAACAAAGGGCGGATCCTCGGTGGGCACCCAATCGGGATCGATCAGGGACCCGCGGGTCGTCCGGATTCCCTTGGTAGGCGTCAGGTCCTTGATTGAGATCGGGATCCCAGCCAGGGGACTGGGCTCACCCCCCGGTGCGTACGCCCGCTCGGCGGAGCGGGCCTGCTCGATCGCCAGTTCAGGGGTGACCGTGATGAAGGCCGTGAGGTGCGGATTGAGCAACTCGATGCGCCGGAGCACGGCCTCGGTCACCTCCACGGGCGACAGGTCGCGCCGCCGGTAGTGGTCGCGCAGCTCCAACCCCGACAGGTAGCAGATATCCTCATCGCCCACAGTGTCCGCCTCTCCCTGTGTCGGCACTACCACCCCGTCCTCGGGATCGGCGGTCCACGCCTATGGTCACGGCGTTCGGATAATCGGCGGACGCGGGTCGCCCGTTCCAGCGAACGCCTCAAGTTCCGCCGCCACGCGCACCAGCCGCGCTTCTTGCAACGGCGGTGCGACCAATTGGATCCCGACCGGAAGCCCGTCGTGGCCGGTCCCGGCGGGAACCGTGATGGCCGGCAATCCCGTCTGGTTGAACGGACAAGTGAACCGGATGAGCGACGTGAGGGCATCCTCTTCGCCGTCCGGATAAGAGATCCTGTCTTGGCCGATTGCCGGCGCCTCGGTTGGCAACGTCGGCGTGATCAGCACGTCGACGGTCGCGAACACCCCCACCGCCTCGTCGAGCAACGTCCGACGCACCCGCTGGGCTTGGAGGAAGCCGGCCGCGCTCATGCGGTCACCAAGGGCCAGGGCCGCCCGAACGTCCGGTCCGTAATCGGCGTCCCGGTCGGGAAAGCGCGCACGGTGGTAGGCCGCAGCCTCCGCCAGGATCGTCACAAAGTGCACATCCATGACATGGTCCAGCGTGGGCATGGCAACCCGCTCGACGATCGCGCCCGCCCCACGCAAATGCTCTGTTGCCGCCTCCACAGCAGCGGCAACGCTCGGCTGGAGGCGCCGGTCGAAGTGCCGGTCCGGGACACCGATCCGCAGCCCGGTCAGCCCGCGACCGGCCTCGCCACGAAAATTCGGGACGGGGGCATCGAGCGTCGTCGAATCGGCAACATCCAGGCCCGCGATCGCTTGGAGGAAGACCGCCACGTCCTCAACCCGGCGGGCGAGCGGTCCGACATGGTCGAGCGACCAGGAGAGCGGAATGACCCCAGCCTTGGGCACGCGACCGTAAGTCGGTTTCAACCCGACAACCCCGCAGCAAGCGGCCGGAATCCGGATGCTGCCGCCAGTGTCCGTCCCGATTGCAGCAAAGGCCATGCCGGCCGCGACAGCCGCTCCGGACCCCCCACTTGATCCGCCCGGTACCCGATCGAGGTTCCACGGGTTGCGCGTCGGCGGAGTAAAGACGCTGAAGGCAAACTCGTGGGTCGTGGTCTTGCCGAGGACGACGGCACCGGCCTCCTTCAACCGGGCGACGACGGGCGCGTCGGCGGGTGCTGGTCCGGCATCGGCGAGAATGCGAGACCCCGCCCGCGTCGGAACACCGGCCAGGTCGACGAGATCTTTGACCGCGATCGGGATGCCGTGGAGCGGGCCCCGATACGACCCTTCCCCGATCTCGCGTTCGGCCGTCGCAGCCGCGGCAAGCGCTTGATCCGCGAGCACCTCAACAAAAGCCAGGAGTTGGCCATCCAACCGGGCGATGCGCTCCAGGCAGGCCTCGACCAACTCCACCGGCGAAACGCTTCGCTCAGCGACCAGCGCGGCCGCCTCAACCAAACCGAGGTCTGCAAGGGTAGCGGTCACGGGGCGACGCCCGGCTCAACCACCCCGACCGATAGACGCACGGTGGGCAAAGGAACCTGGTGCGGATCGACCGCCGCGGTCAGTCGACGCTCGGCGTCTCGGACGGCGTCGGCCGCCATGCCGACCGATGGCGGGACCGGGCGATCGGGCGAGAAGGACGAGCCGATTCCACCCGCGCCCCCGGCCACGGCTTTCATCGCCCCCCGGCGTGACGTCTTCGTCGCCAGAATTTGGCCAAGCTCGTCGAGGCTAGATGACTCCATCACGACATCTCCACGCGGTTGTTGGCGTCGGGACACACCTACGCGGTTCCTCCGGTCGGACCACGTCACGACCTCGTCTGCAGTCGAAGACCGCAACCCAGACCCAGCCCGAGGTTCGGCAGTTGTCGGCGTCTAGCGGATGTGGCTGCGCGGATCCAGGGCGTCACGCAGCCCGTCGCCGACGAGGTTGAAGGAGAGAGCGACCACGAGGATCATGATGCCTGGGATGGTCGAGATATGGGGGGCGACCGAGAGGACGTCCCGGCCGGAGCTCGACATGACACCCCAGTCGGCGGTTGGCGGCTGAACCCCCAGTCCGAGGAAGCTGAGACCGGAGCCGTAGACGACCATCAGGCCGGCGATCGTGGTGCTGTAGACGATCAACGGTGGCAGGACGTTGGGCAGGATGTGCACGAACATTTGGCGCGCCGCCGTGGCGCCACTCGCGCGAGCCGCCTCCAGGTAGTCCCGCCCTCCCACCTCCACGGTGGCAGCGTACACAATACGGGTGATGTACGGCACGAGAACGATCGTCAAGGACAGCATCACATTGGTCAGGCTCGGGCCGAGGATCCCGGCGATGCCAATTGCCAGAATCACCACCGGGAACGCGAAGAACACGTCCATGGTTCGCATGATCAGGCCGCTGAGCAGGCCACCATAGAACCCGGCGGCAAGGCCGAGCACCAGACTGGTGACAGCGGCAATCGCGGTCGGCAAGAGCGCTGTCGGCAGCGACACCCGTCCGCCCCAAATGATGCGGCTCAGGATGTCCCGGCCCTGTTCGTCAAGCCCAAGCGGGTGGCCGTCCGTGCCAATGCTGGCCAGCCGCAAGCGGTTATTGGCCTGATTCGGCGGATAGGGACTCACGACCGGGGCAAGGGCGGCCGTAACGGCGATGAGCACAATCAGGACAAGCGCGACGACCGCAATCCGGTCACGGCGGAAGGCCCGCCACGCCTGGCCCCAGAGAGAACGCTGATGAACGCGTCCACCGAGTGCCATCGGCGCTGTGTCAGGCTGAATACGCGGCCCGGAGAGCGAGTGGTCCGGGGAAGCGTTCATGTGGCCCTCGTCTTCGGATCCAGCGCCGCCTGCGCCATATCAGCCGCCAGATTGGCGAGCACGAACACGAGGGTGGTGACGAACACGGCACCCTGCACCATCGGCACGTCCCGGGCGACGACAGCGTTGTACAAGGCTTGTCCGATGCCGGGCCAGGAGAAGATTACCTCGGTAAAGAGGGCTCCACTCAGGAGGAACCCGACCTGCAACGCCGTGATGTTGATGAATTGGGGCAGCGCGTTGCGCAAGGCGTGACCGAACACGACGCGACGCTCCCGGAGCCCCTTCGCCCGGGCAGTCCGCACGTAATCCTGGTGCATGATCTCGATGATCGACGCCCGTACCAACCGGGCAATCACGGCCATCGGGATCGTTGACGTGGCGACCGCTGGTAGCACCAGATGCCGCAGCAGGTCGAACCGCCCCCCATCGCCCCGCATGTCGTACATGCCGCTCACCGGGAACCAGCCCAGATTGAGCGAGAAGACGGCCACAAGGACGAGCGCCAACCAGAACTGCGGCACACTCGCCCCAAACAGGGCGAAGATTTGGCCCGCCCGGTCAAAGAGGGAGAGTTGCCAGTAGCCGGATAGGACACCAATCACCGTCCCGATCGGCACAGCAATCGCCAAGGCGCCAGCGCCGAGGATCAACGTGTTCCAGAATTTTGGAATCAGCACCTTGGTGACCGGCACGGTGAGGGCGATGGAGGTCCCAAAATCCCCCTGGACCATTTTCCCGAGCCAGATCAGATACTGAACGTAGAAGGGACGGTTGAGACCCAACTCCTCTCGCAGTGCTGCCAACGCTTCTGGGGTAGCGCGGGAACCCAAAATGGCGGTAGCGGGGTCACCGGGCACCAGCCGCATGCCGAGGAACACCAGGAACGATGCCCCGATCAGCACACCGATGGCCGCGAGCAGCCGCCGCACCACGTAACGCCACATGCTGTTGCCCTCGGAGGACGGAACTGGGGCGAGAAGTCTGGCTCGCCCCAGTCCGGTCGCGACACCTACCGATCGAGCCAGACCAGGGTCAGGTCGAACGCCTCCTCCGGCGCGTGGACGAAGCCCTTGACGTCGGGCGCCATGATGTACGGGGCGCGATCGTTGACGACCGGGATGAAGGCGGCGTCCTCCATGATCAGCTTGTCGGCTTGCTTGTAGAGATCGGCCCGCTTGGTGTCGTCCAGCTCGCTGAAGGCGGCGTTGAGGAGTTCGTCGACCTTCGGGTTGCTGTAGGACCCGACGTTGCAGCACCCAGGGGTTGCGTTAGCGCTGTTGGTGGTGAAGTCGAGCCAGTAGCCGGAGCTCTGACCCCACGAGAACTGCATGCCATGGACCCCGTCGGGAACCCCATCCGACCACATGCCGATGTAGGTGATCCACTCGAAGGCGTCGATCTTGGACTTGATGCCGATCTGCTCCAGGTCGCGCTGGATCCATTCCATCATCGGCACCGGCAGCAGTTGGCCTGAGCCCGCCGTAGAGGTCTGGAAGACGAGTTGCTGGTCGAGGCCGTCGGCATGGCCAGCCTCGGCCATGAGGGCCTTAGCCTGATCGACGTCGTAGGGATAGATCGTGAAATCGGGATCGAAAGACAGATTCCCCGGCGCCTGGAGACCCTCAGCCCGGTACACGGTATCTCCGAGTAAGGACGTGGCCATGCCCTCCTTATCGATCGCGTGCTGGATGGCCTTGCGAATGCGGACGTCCTGGAGGGTGGGGTCCTTCATGTTGAGATGGATGTACCAGATGTGTGGAACGTTCCGGGTCTCGGCGATAGAGAGGGTGTACCCGGCGTCGACGAGGCTTTGGATCGAGTCGGGCGGCGGCACGGCGATGAAGTCGACCTCGCCGGCACGGAGGGCATTGACGCGGGCGGCCGGCTCTGGCATCGGACGGAAGATGATCCGGTCCACGTAGGGCTTGTGGCCCCAGTAGCTCTCGTTTCGGTCGAGGACGATCTTCTCGTTCTGCACCCGCTCGACAAACTTGAACGGCCCCGTGCCGATGGGATGTTCGGCGACCTTGTCGCTGCCGTACTGCTTGATTGCCGCCGGGCTGATCATCCCCGTGCCGCCCGTTCCCTGCACCATCTGGTTCAAGAACTCGCCGAACGGGCGGTTCTGCACGACCCGGATCGTCATCGGGTCGACGATCTGAACCTCCTTGGTCGCCAGCCAGCAGAAGTAGGTGAAGGCCGCGGCGCGCTCGTTGTAGAACTCGAAATCCGGATTCATCATTCGGTCGATGTTGAATTTCGCCGCCTCTGCATCCAACGGCGTGCCATCGTGGAAGGTCACGCCAGGACGAAGCTTGAAGGTGTAGGAAAGACCGTCAGGGGACATCTCCCAACTCTCGGCAAGGCCAGGAATTAGGGGAGGCTGCGCCACATCGGAGCGAGACAGATCCTGGTTGATCAACGGTTCGAAGATGTGCCGATGGACGCGCCACGTCACCCAGCCGCTGGCGCCCTGGGGGTCGAGGATGTCTGCCTCGGACTCCATGGCGTAGATCAGGGTGCCGCCTTGCTTGGGCTCGCCTTGGACAACCCGTGCCATGCTCGGGGCAGGTCCACCCAAACCAGCCAAAGCTGCCGCCCCGGCGGTGGCACCGGCTGCCTGCAAAAGTCGTCGCCGACTAAGCCGATGGGCATGGATCGAGCGCATCGCGGCGAGTGCATCAGCGTTCCGAACAACCATCAGTGTCCCTCCACTCCACAACACCGGGGAGTGCACCGGCTACCGCAGCCAGTGCTCCGAGATCGTCTAACCGTCACCTCCTCATCGTAAAGATGACCGCACCGCACGATCGGCGAGGCCACCAGACTCGCTCAACGTCAGGGAGAGCGATAGTGTCCTGGTATCGCCTGTCTCCGCTCTCCTCCCCCCGAGGTAGGCGACGTGGTATCGCGCAACCCGGCACCTGACGAGCCCGGGTTTCACGCCCCGTGCCGTTCAGGTGCCAACGACCGCGGGACAATCGCGTGGCAGTGGGCGCGCACGGGATGCCCCAGCTCGTCACGCGCCGCTTCATCAGGCATGACGGCACCCAGAACTCGTCGGAGTTCACCCGCCTCACCCTCAGCGCTTGGATGTGAATCTGCGTCATCCCCATCAGCGCAGCTTGGGAGCGCCGGTCAGGTCCGTATCCATAAAACACGGAACCTCCACCGAGGACGGTGACCACGTCGGCACGGAAAGCAACGATGCCGGCATGCGGACCGAGTTCCCTGCGAGACCAGCGCTGGAACCTGATAGGGCGAAACCCGATGACCAGCACCGTCAACCGCAGTCGCCAGGCGATGATGATTCCAACGAACTGGCGACTTCGCGGGACGATAGGCGGACCGTGCAGAGCTGTCAAGGGGGCGCCACGTCTTCAGTCGAGTGACCGAGCAGACCCATGGGGCGCACCAGCATCTCCCGCAGGACCGCCTCATCTTCCAAGGTGAGGCGGTGTCCGTCTCGGGTCGCCACGCCCTCTCCGGTCTTGCATTCACCTGAAGTGCAGGTGTCCCGGCGGATAGGTTAGGGACACCGGCGCGGCCCTATTTGCGACGCACGTATAGGGACGGCTCGGTTCGCTCTCAGTCCCCGGTCTGTCCACCCGTCGCTGGGCCCGAGCGGCCGCAGGCGCTGGACCTAGCGAACGGTCCGTCCGCTGTGAGCAGTGGCACTGTCGAGGGTGACGGCGACGATGAGGATGGAGTCAGTCGCCACGGGTTGCCAGAACGACGAGACGCCAAAGAAGATGAAGGCGTTGGAGACGACCCCGAGCAAGTAGACGCCGATGATGGTGCTCAACATGGTGCCGTACCCAGCGCTCAGCGTGGCGCCGCCGATGATGACCGCCTCGATCCCCGCGAGCTCGGAACGGTCGCAGCACGCTCGGCTCAGCCCCGCTTCATCCGCGCTTGGCGATCGAGGCACCGATGTGCAACCGCTTGTTTCGACCTGGAGACCGCCGGTATAGTGGACTGTGAGCGGGTTTCGTCGGGAGGCCCGTTTAGAGCAGCCGCTTGGAGGGCGTTGCGGACGCTCGTGCGGGAGGCCGCGAGGTGGTCGGACTCGGCTTGGCGTGGTGATTCCGAGGCGCGGTTTTTCCTTCCGGTGGGGGTCTTTACGGTTCGTTGGTACCCCAGGCAGGGAGTGAACCTGCGATCGTGCCGCGCCCCAGTAGCTCAGCGGATAGAGCAGCCGCCTTCTAAGCGGAAGGGGCCTTCACAGGTCCGAATGCGGCGGTCGTACGCGGTCTTCCTGTCTCACCCGTCCTTTGCAGCAGCCGCCTTACGCGTCTCAGGGAGGACGTCCTC
>JAUJMG010000596.1 GCA_030446955.1 Thermomicrobiales bacterium | reverse complement strand
TTGAGCGAGGTCTAGCACGCCTATGGTTGTCCACGGGGGTCGGATCAGCCTTGCAGTGGCGCCTGGCCGGTGAGGGCTTGCTTCCCCCGGTATACTCCGGGCGCATCGTTCATGCCGGATGTTCAGTGTTCGTCTGGCCCTCGACCGGGGTCGCCACCACGTCAGGAGCTTCCATGACCGAGCGCCGGGTGTCTCTCGCGACGAGTCAGCCCGAGCCCGACCCGGCGCTCGGGCCAGACGTGGAGACCGACCGCACTGTTTCCCTAGCGGACATCGAGGCCGCGCGGGAGCGCATTGCCCCCCATGTTCACCGAACGCCGCTGTTTGGCTCGGCCACGCTCGGACGAATGACGGGGACGACGCTGGGCCTGAAGGCGGAGAACCTGCAGCGGACCGGCTCCTTCAAGGCTCGGGGAGCGATCAATGCCGTTCTCCAGCTTTCGCCGGAGCAGCGGGCCCGCGGCATTGTGACCTTGTCGGCCGGCAACCACGGCCAGGGGTTGGCTTACGCTGCGGCGCTCTTTAGAGTCCGATGCGTGGTCTTCATGCCGGAGACGGCGGTGTCGGCCAAGGTGGCGGCGATCCGTGGGTATGGGGCGGAGACACGATTCGCGCCCTCCATGGAAGCGGTCTTCGACGCGATGGAAGCCTTCCGCATCGAGCATGATCTCCATTATGTCCACCCGTTTGCCGACCCAGCGATCGTGGCCGGCCAGGGTACGGTCGGGTTGGAGATCCTGGAGGATCGCCCGGAGGTGGAGGCGGTCGTGGTCTGCGTCGGCGGCGGGGGCTTGCTGTCTGGAATCGCGCTCGCGATCAAGACGCAGCGACCGGGGGTGCGCGTGGTCGGAGTGGAGCCGGAGGGCGCGGCGGCTGTCTCACGCAGTCTTGCGGCGGGTACCCCGGTGACGCTGGAGAAGATCGAGACCATCGCCGATGGCCTGGCAGCCCCCTTCGGGGCCGCGCTCACCCAGGAGATCATCGAGCGTTACGTCGATGACGTGGTCCTGGTCAGTGATGACGAGATTGTCGGCGCGCTGCGGTTGATTCTGGAACGGACCAAACTGCTGGTTGAGCCAGCGGGGGCGGCGGCCACGGCGGCACTCTTGACGGGGAAGGCTGGGCTCTCTCATGGCGCCCATGTGGTGGCTACCCTCAGCGGCGGCAACGTCGATCCTGAGACGCTGAAGCGACTGCTGTAGCGACGGGAGCCGTCCGGGCCTTCTGGACGGCTTGTCCCTCCTTCTGAACTGACGCCCGGTACCTGCTCCGGCGTGATGCCCATCACCACTTGGTCACTGGTGTGGCTCGGCCCTCCCTTCCCGGCGCGGGGCTCAACCGTCGCGCTCAGACTGCGAAGCCGGGTGAAGCCGGCTGACGAACACCGCGTAGGTGAAGCACTCGGTAAAGCGGCGGTTTGCGCTGGGTGACTATCACCCCATGATGCCTGTATCTGAACCTTCCGCTGGTACCATTCGGGGCGGAGGTTCCTTTGCCGTGCCACTCATAGTTCAGACTGCCAACCCGCTCGATGTCGTCATGCCGTCCGGAGGGTCCACGGCCCCCGCAGTGCCGGTGAATTGCGCCGAAGCGATGGGGGCGCCCTTGCCTAAGGGCGCCCCCATTGGGCTCTACCTGCATATTCCGTTCTGTGCTCACGTCTGTCCCTACTGCGATTTCAACACCTATGCTGGGCAGAGCGACCTGATTCCCCGCTACGTGTCGGCGCTGGAGAGTGAGATCGGACGGCAGGGGGAGGCGCTCGGCGGGCGTCGCGCCAGCACGATCTTCTTCGGGGGGGGTACGCCGTCGCTGGTGCCGCCGACGGAGATCGGACGGCTGGTGCGGGCCTGCCGGGAGTCGTTTGACCTGGCCTCGGACGCGGAGGTGACGCTGGAGGCCAACCCTAACAGCGTGGACGCGGCCTACTTCGCCGGGTTGCTGGAGGGGGGCGTCAACCGGCTGAGCCTGGGAGTCCAGACTCAGCAGCGGCGCGGGCTCCGAACCCTGGGCCGTCATCACGAGGCGGCCGACGCCGCCGCGGCGTACGGGGCGGCGCGGGAGGCAGGGTTCGACAACGTGAGCCTGGATCTGATCTTTGGCTGGCCGGGTCAGAGCCTCGCCGCCTGGGAGGAGGATTTGGACCAGATCCTGGCCTGGGGGCCGGCGCCGCCGGAGCATCTCTCGCTCTACAGCCTGATCGTCGAGCCGGGCACGCCGATGGCGGACGCGGTCGCTCGTGGCATCCTCGTCGTCCCGGACGACGACGCCACGGCCGACCTCTATGAGGCGGCGATTGGAATGATGGAACGGGCGGGGTTTATCCACTATGAGGTGGCGAACTGGGCGCGGGACGAGCGACTCCAAGCGCGTCACAACCTGATCTACTGGCGAAACGGCGAGTACGCCGGCCTCGGTGCCGGCGCCCATGGGCATATCGGCGGGCGGCGGTCGATGCAGCACCTGCTCCCGCTGGCTTGGGTCGAGGCGGTTGAGCGAGGTGAGGCGCCGGTCTCGAATGTCGAAGAGATCCCGCCGGAGACGGCGATGGGCGAGACAATGATGCTTGGCTTGCGCCTGCTCCAGCAGGGCGTGGACGAGGGGGCCTTTGCGGCACGGCACGGGGTGGAATTGAGGGAGCGGTACGGAAGCATCATCGAGGAGCTGGTGGGGCTTCGGTTAATGGAGCGAACGGATGCTGGGGTTCGACTGACACCGCGAGGGCTGATGGTGGCGAACGA
>JAUJMG010000595.1 GCA_030446955.1 Thermomicrobiales bacterium | reverse complement strand
CGGCGAAGACGACCAGCGTCAGCAGGAGCATCCAGGCCAGGCTCATCACCCCGGCGGCGACGAGCACCGCGAAGAGCGCCCAGCAGCAGCCGAGGCAGAAGGCACCGTGGGTGACTCCCATCCGCAGCGCCCCGCCGTACCCGTCCCGCCAGTGCGTCATCACGAAGCCGAACGGCGACTGGCAGTGGCCTAGGCAGGCGAACTTGAGCGGCGTGAACTGGTAGAGCCCCGCTACCGCCAGGGTCGCGCCGAGTGCGAGCGGGGCCCACGTCGCCCGCTCGGCCTCTCCCAGCCGCCCGGCAACGTCGCTGCCGAGTTGCACCAGCAGCCAGGTCAGGCCGCCGACCGCCGCCCAGACGAGGAGGTAGCCGGCCGCGAAGACCCAGGTCGGCACGAAGGCCGTGCCCCGCGCCCGGCGCTGGGCGGAGACGCGCCGGAAGAGGAGCAGCATCGGCGCGGCGGCCGGGAACATCATCGCCGCCATCATCACCGCCCATGCGATGAGGAAGGCGACGAACCCGTCCCACGACCAGCCCTCGTCCGCCATGCCCGACATCCCAGAGACTGCAACCTGCCCTATGCTGTCCGGCGCTGGTTCGTTCATCGCCATGCCGGGCATGCTGTCCATGCCAGGCATACTCTCCATGCTGCCTCCGGCTGGCTGTTCCTGAGACTGTTCCTGCGGTTCAGCCGCGCCGCGGGCGATGATGCCCATCGGCATGTCCATGGTCCGCGCCTGGTGAACCGTCAGCGTCCACGCCCCAACGGTCAGAAGGGCGAGGAGCGCGAGCAGGACGAGTTGCCCGCGCTCCATTGGCTCCCAGGCGCGGCGCCCGCCGATCACGTTGCTGAACACGCGAGCGCTACCCGTTGGACCAGCGGATCGGCGCGTAATGGCCGTTCTTGCCGGAGTTGTCCCAGCGCAGCCCGTAATCGGCCCAGGTGCTGCCCTGCTCGCCGACGGCGATCGCGACGCCCTCGGGAGCGAAGGGGTGGGCGTTGATCGCAACCAATTCCTTGTCCTCCCCCATCGCGCTGGCGACCGGGTGCACGGCCATGTTCATGATTCCGGGAATCTCGACGGAGCGACGCTTTCCCTCCGTCCGATAGGTGATCGGGACGGCCTTGACGCCGAGGACCTCGGAGATGAGGGGGGCGAAGTTGCCCATCGTGCCCCCCGCCTGACCGGCAAAGATCGCCTGCAACGCCTCGCGCTGCCGCTCATCGGCCCGTTCGTCGACGTAGAGGGCGACGCTCCAGTTCCCTTCGATCATGGGGCCGGGGGTCCGGGAAATGAGCGCGGCGTTGAGACCGTCGAGCGACACGTCACCGAAGGACCCCTTGTCGAGATGGAAGGCGAACGCGACCTCGCAGGCGCCCTCGGTCGGCGCCGAGTGGAACGGCGCTTCGGTCGAGAAGAGGCACGGACAGACGACGGCGCAGTTGCAGTTCTCGAAGTACTCACCGCTGATCGACCAGGACGTAGCGATTGCTTCGGCCACGACGTTCTCCTTCTGGTGGAGGCGACCTCCAACTACAGGGCTCGGACCACGAACAGGAGCGCAGATCGTCACCTGCCATTAGGGGGCGTCGCCTCCCTTTCGGGGCGGTGCTCCTGTGCTTGCAGGGCAGCGCTGCCGTCCGCGCGTTGGTGGGTCCCGAGGGTCCAACTCTTAGGCTACACCTGACCACGCTGGTGTCAAGTCCGCATCGATCTTCATGGAGAGACGGGCCATATTTCGAGGCCATATCTATAATTCGAGTCAAAATTGGTAACTAAGAGACGTTGTTCAATGAAATCCCGTGACGACCGGTCGCTCCATCGAGCATTGAAACGACGCTGTCGAGCGCCGGCTACCAGGAGGGGCCGACGTAGCGGTGGCTTGTTCGATCCAACCTGCTGGCCACCGCCTCGTCCTTATTCGTGCCGGTGAACCCGGCGGAAAGTGACCAGAGTCGGCGGTCACGACTGTCGCTGAAGATCGTGGCGTGGCAGTCTCTCAGGCAAGTCAGATCAAGCCGGGTTGGGCGTGGGTTTTCCCGTACCGGGTCGCCAGCGCCTCGAAGCGGTCGACGTCGGCGCGGAAGCCGTCGAAGCTGGACCGCCAGAAGTCGGGGCTGCGCAGATCGATGCCGAACCGATGCGCCAGCGTCGCGGCCTCAACCATCCCGGTTGAGGCCAGCAGGTCATCGAAGGTCGCCACGAATCCTGCCGGATCTGCCTCCCGGCGCACCCAGAGTCCCTGCCCAAACAGCATCCCGAAAGCATATGGGAAGTTATAGAACCAGAGATCTTCCAGAAAGAAGTGCGGCGCCCGCGCCCAGCTGAGCGGGTTGAACGTCTGGGGATCGAGGGCGTCGCCAAAGATTTCCCGCTGCGACTCGACCATCAGCGCGTTCAGTTCATCGACCGACAGGTTTCGCCGTTGCCGAGCGGCGAAGACCTCGCGCTCGAACGCGAAGAGAAAGGCGGTGTAGAAGACATTGAAGGCGACGGCCTGGAGACCACCGTCCAGCAGCGCGATCTCCTCTTCTTCTCCCGCCTGGCTGAGAGCGGCGCGGTAAATCAGGGTCTCGCAGAGCGTGCTGGCCGTCTCCGCCAGGGTCATCGGTCCTGGGGACGGATCTTGGAGCGACGTACGCCCGCGCTCACCCATAACGGAGGTGTGGTAGGCGTGCCCGAGCTCGTGGGCCAGCGCGCTCATCCAATCGTAGACCGGCGCGTAGTTGAGCAGGATGCGGGAGTCGCC
>JAUJMG010000594.1 GCA_030446955.1 Thermomicrobiales bacterium | reverse complement strand
CACGTCGGTATACGTCGTGGTTCCCGACCTGTCCAGTTCTCGGGGTTCACTTCAGACTCAAGTACCGCTCCGTCACCGAGAGATGAGAGTGGCCCATCACCTTGCGGACCGAGTGCAGGTCCATATTCGAGCGCACCATCGAGGTGCAGGCGGTGTGCCGAAGCATGTGGCAGTGGACGTTGATCCCCGTCGCCGCCCTGATCCGGCCCATCAGCATCTTGAAGCCGTGGTGGGTGAGGCCGAAGACCGTCGTCTCTTCCTCGTGGCGCACTTTCAGCCAGGCCCGCAGGTAGTCGGCGGTGCCGTCCGAGAAGGGCACATGGCGCACCTTGTTGCCCTTGCCGCGCACCCGTGCCAACCCGTCATCGAGATACAGATCCTCCAGGGTCAGGCCGGCGATTTCGCTTAAGCGCACCCCCGTATCGAGGAGGAAGGCGATGATCGCCCGGTTGCGGACCCCGTACTCGCCCCCACCGGTCAGTTGCTTGGAGGAGAAGAGGGTCACGAGCTGGGCGTCGGTGAGGATCTTGAAGTCCTCCTGCGGCAGCTTGGGCAGATCGACCTTGGGCGGCTTGTCGAGGAGTTCTTCCTCCACCAGCCAGTAGGCGAAGGCGCGCAAGTCCTTCATCATGCCGTGAATCCCCGTGATCGTCCGGTGGGTCTGGCCCCGGTAGGGGCGGGACAAGGGGGTCTCCTTGAGCCAGGTCTGGAAGGCGGCGAGCGTGGCCGTCGTCAGGGCGCCCACCGTCTCGCGCTGGTGCTTCGCGGCGAGGAAGCGGCGGAAGGCGGCCAGGGTGTCCTGGTAGTGGAGGATCGTCTGCTCGCTGTGGTTGCTTCTACGATGCCAGTCCAGGAAGCGCCGCTCAGCTTCTTGGAGGGCGAGTCCGGGATGTGCCACCGTGGTCCTCCTCGCGGTCAGATGCAGCCGACGCCTTGAGTATGGCACGGGGTCCCTCCTTATGCAGTAGTCCAGTGGACCGCAAACGAGTCTCTGTCTGGACAACACAAAACGCTCCGTCTTATGACGAAGCGTCAGGGGCGGGATTGCGGCGCCGTAGCTGGGAATTAGGGAGCGGAGCGGGAGACGAGGCTCGAACTCGCGACCCTCTGCTTGGAAGGCAGATGCTCTACCACTGAGCTACTCCCGCGCGCAAGGTCCGCGGCGAGGACGGTTCGGGCGACCGGGCGTGAACCGGCGTCAATCCCCTCTCACCGATTCCCTTGTCGGGACTAGCATACGGCATTCCGTGGGCCGCTGCAACCTGCGTCGTAGGGTGTTCGGGTGTTGCCCGGAGGTGGTGCGGGAATTGCTAGGGTCTGCATGAGCGGCAAATCGGCAGCGGGGCGTGGTGGCGGCAGGGGGGGCGGGGGGATGGCGGAGACCGCGAGCCAGAATCCACCGCCCGAGAGCGGCGGCGCCGTCGAGTCGGCTGTGGGGATGCGGCGGACCGTGCTCGATTCGCCGGGGCGGGTTCGCGCGGTGCTGGGGGCACACTCGGGCGCCGAGCGCGTTGCCCTCGCTGTCGCGACCGACCGATCGGGGCGAGGCGGCCCGGTGGGGGACGGGCTTGGGGCCGTCGGCTTTTGCTTCCGGCCGGGCGTCGCCTACTGCGTGCCGTTCGAGCAGGATCGAGGGGCGCAGGACGGGGCGGGGCTGCTGGACGCGTTGCGGCCGCTCCTCGGCGTCGACGGCCCGCCGAAGGTGGTCCACGACGCCAAGCCGGCCCTGGTCGCGCTTGGGCGGCAGGGTGTGGAGATCGGGCCGCTCCAGTTCGACACGGCGCTCGCGGCCTTCCTGCTCAACGAGCCGGCCACCCGCCTCGATGACCTGGCGGCCGCGCCACTTGGCGGGGCGCTGGAGGATGGGGGGCGGGCGGGGCGGGCCGGGGACGCGACCGCCGACGCGGCGACGATCTGCGCCCGCGCCGACGCGACGTTGCGGCTGGCCGGCCTGTTGGAGCCGGAACTGGCCGCGCGCGGCCAGCTCGACTACCTCCGCCGGGTCGAACTGCCGCTGGTCCCGGTGCTGGCGGAGATGGAACTCGCGGGCATCGCGGTCGACGCCGGGGTGCTCGCCGAGCTGTCGGGGCGGCTGGCCGGGCGGTTGCGGGCGCTCGAGGCGGAAATGCGGGACCTCGCCGGTTACCCGTTCAACCCGCGCTCGCCGCAGCAACTGAGCGAACTGCTGTACGAACGGCTCGGGCTGGAGCGCACGCGCAAGACGGCGACCGGCTACGCGACTGACGCCGCGACGCTCGAAGCCCTGGCCGGCCGGCACCCGATCGTCGCCCTGATCCTGGAGCACCGGCAACTCGCCAGGCTCAAGGACGGTTACGTGGACGCGTTGCCCCGGCTCGTCGACGGGCGCACGGGCCGCGTGCATACCCACTTCAGCCAGACCGCGACGAGCAGCGGCCGGATCGCCTCCAGCGACCCGAACCTGCAGAACATTCCGGTGCGCACCCCGGAGGGCCGGGAGGTGCGCCGCGCCTTCATCGCCGGGACCTCGCCGGCCAACGCCATCCTGCCGGGGCCGACGGTGCTGCTGAGCGCCGACTACGCGCAGTTCGAGTTGCGCATCCTGGCCCACGTCACCGGTGAGCCCCAATTGCGGGAGGCGTTCGCGCGCGACGAAGACATCCACGCGGTCACGGCCGCCGAGCTCTACGGCGTGCCGGCGGCCGAGGTGACTGCCGAGCAGCGCCGCGTCGGCAAGACGGTCAACTACGGGGTCATCTACGGGATGAGCGGCTTCCGGCTGGCGC
>JAUJMG010000128.1 GCA_030446955.1 Thermomicrobiales bacterium | reverse complement strand
GGGGTCTCCGCGTGGCTTTGGGGCGAGCCGGCGGCGCCGGGCCGCCCGGGGGCCGGGCGGTCCAACAACAGCACCCGCGACCGCACCCCGGTTAGGGGGACCCGCGGCCCGTGGGTGGGGGGCCCGGCCCCTCCGCCCCCCCCCGGCCGCCCCACGTCATATTGGCGGGTGGGCGCCCCCGGGGCCCCAATCGCGCTGGAAGGGTTGTATGAACGCGGCATGCGCCGGGCTTCCGTCCGATACGGGTTGCAACCCGCGGGTCACCGAGACTCGTTCCGCCACCCTATCCTCGGGCAGGGGCGCCACGTTCCGCCCGACCTCGGTGCTGAGGCAGGGGCACATGGAACGCTCGATTAGGGGTTCGGGTTACGTGGTTTCCCCGATTCCGATCGTTCGCCCCACCCCTACTCTTGGGGCAGTGGTTGCAACCACACCGATCGCTTTCTCACCGATCCCCACCAGGAGATGCGCACCATGTACCTCAACGTCCTCAGCCCCGATGTCGCCAAGGCGCACGACCGGGACCTGCTTGCGCGGGTGGAGCAGGATCGCCAAGCGGCGATGGCCCGCCGGTCCCACGCCGGCGTCCCGACCCTCCGGGCCGCCGCTCGCCGGGTGCTTCATGCACGGTCCGCCGCGGCCAAGTAGGTGTTCGCGCGTCCTTCTTCTTCCTTTCCGCGGCCCCAAGTTCCGGCTTGGGGCCGTTCGCTGTTTGTGATGATCGCCCTCTCGGAGCAACAGGACCTCGCCGGCCGTCCGATCGGGCGTCGGCCACGGCGTGACCGCCGACGTCGTGTGCGACTGACTCCACCATGCCACCCCGCAAGGCAAGAACGCCAGTGCATCCACTCTACCCATCCCCCTTGGCACCTTCGTCAGGGGGTGTAGGTGTTTGCGAACAGCGGTCCTTGTCGTGAAAGGCGTCCTTGCCGAGCACGGTGAGGCGCCTCAGTGACGGAGGGTTCGTGACGGGTTGTTCAGAAGCCGCTCGATCGCCGTCGCCACCCGCCGCCACGTGCCCTTTGACCGCTGGCGTTGGGGGTTTTTGCTCTAGCGATTCCCTGTGGCGCCTGCTACCGTGGATCTACCTTGGACACGATGAAGCCCGGCGCGGTCCCGCAGTGGTCGCCGATGCGCTGGGTGGAGTGAGTGGCGAACCCGGCCGAGGCCCTTGTCGGAGTGGCCGGGTTTTGCGCGCTCGGCTGCCTTGCAGGTTGTTGCGGCCGCCGCACCGGCGGTCTCAGCGAGGACGCACGCGTCGGACGGCGGCGCCCGCGGCTCCAGCCAAGCCAGAGGCTCCCGTTCCGCCGGCCGGGTCCACGGTACGCCGAGATGCCGCATCCCCCCTTCGTCTCGGCAAACCGCTCCGGCACCGATGCGCGCGTCCTCGCCGGGACCGCTCGTGCAACGGCGGTGAGGACCCGCGTGGAGGACCGCAGCCAGGCGCCGTAAATGGGTTGCGTTGCCAGCACCGGAGCCTGAGATGGCGGTCGCGGTCGTGGCCACGTTCCCCGCCGTCATCCGCCGTGCTCTTTGATCGTCTCCCGCGACTAGCAGACCACGTCAATTGTTACACAGACGCGGGCCAGTTGGGACGACCGCGGACTTGTTGCTCGGCGATGACCTTAAAGCCACACCGCTGGTAGAGGATCACGTTGATCGCCTCGTCAGTGTCGAGGTGGGCGGTATCCCCCCCCTCGTCCATGCGGGCTCAGAAGACCTCCATCGAGCAGGAGCCGGTGCCCTGACCTTGGAGGGGGGATGCCGCCACCGGTTCGACCTGCCAGTGGTGCTGGTCGGGATCGCGCTTCGCCCAGGCGCCCATCCAGCGCATCGTCCGCAGGGCAGTGGGGAGACCGCCCAGCATAAGTGCGGTAAGGCGCAGCTGCTGCCGGCGGCCAGGCCGGCATGCGCCGGGGGCATCATGTCGCAGGCGCCGACGGTGGTGCCGTCCGCATTGCGGGCGATCAGCATGCGTCGATCCCAGCGGAGTTCACGCATGGCGCCCTTGACCATCTGCTCGATCATCTAAAGCTGGACTTCTGAATGGGCTCCATAGGCGGCGACATGGGCGAGGTTGTCGCGCATGGCGCGACCGAGGGCGCCCACGACCGCATCGGCCTCGTGCGCCTAGAGGAGCCCAATCTGCCGCCCATGCAGCCGCGTCTCCGAGTCCCTCGTTTTTGCGGCGACCAAAGCTTGGTCCCTTTCGTTCCTAGATGTCGGGCGGCTCATTGGGCGCCGCCTGACGCAGGACCACGGTACGCATCCGGCGCGGTGGAAGTGCGACGAGATCACCACACTCCTGTCGCCGCCACGTCGGTGGAGGATTCGAGGAGGTAGCTGCCCTAAGACGATGCCTCCAGCCGCACGGTGGGTGTTTTTCCCCTTCCTCAGCTTGACGGTAGCGTGGGAAGATGCGTCCATGCATATGTTGGACGGACGAAACTCGCCTGGGGACTCACCAGCGATGCCAGTACAGCAGGGATGCGTCGCTGTCGGGATCATCAACGGGACCTGCGACGGCCGGGTCTGCAGGGAGCGGTAGCCCAGCGGCCGCTGTGAGAGGGCGACGAACCGGCGTTGCCTCGCTCTGAGGAGGGTGGCGTGTTTGACGTGTTGCCAATCCCGGTTCCCTGGTACGTGGTTGGGCCACTGATGGGGCTGACCGTGGCGGGGCTCTACGCAGTGACCAACAAGCATCTCGGCATCAGCGGCGCCTACGTCCAGGTGGTCGACTTCTCGCGAGGACGCCCGGTTGAAACTTGGCGGCTCTGGTTCCTGGCCGGCACCGTCCTGGGGGCCGCGGCGGTCGCGATGTTGGGCGGCCACCCGCAGGCCGGATGGGGCTACGGGGCGCTCGGCGAGTATCTCTCCCTGCCGGCGTTGGTCGCGACGCTCTTCGCCGGTGGCGTGCTGGTTGGCTTCGGGGCGCGCTGGGCTGGGGCTTGCACCTCCGGTCACGGACTCACCGGCTGTGCGACCCGTTCGCGGGGCAGCCTGGTCGCCGTCATGACCTTCATGGTCACGGCGGTGGCGGTGACGCTACTCCTCCATGCGTTGACCGGGGGAGAGCTGTGACTCGTCTGTCTGCCGTCTGCGGTCTTTTTGGCGCGGCTTTTGGCTTTCTGTTCGCTTCGGTCGGCTTCAATCAGTACGATGTCATCCACCGGATGCTGCTGCTGAAGGACATCACGCCCTTCCTGGTCATGGGCTCGGCGATGGGGACTGCCTTGCCGATCCTCTGGCTACTGGAGCGACGGCGGTGGCGGACACCCCTGGGGGGAAACCTGACGCTACGACGCTGGTCGGTCGAACCGAAGCACGTCTGGGGCGGAGTCATTTTCGGATCCGGTTGGGCGATCACCGGCGCCTGCCCCGGGACGGCCTCCACGACGCTCGGGGCCGGCAGCCTGATGGGCTTGGTCCTGATTGCGGGGATGGTCGCCGGGATCGCGCTGCGTGATGCCTTCGCCGAGCGGCAGGTGGTCCCGACGTCCGAGCCCCTGGCGGAGCCGGCACGTTCCTAACCCGGCCGCCACTCGGCTCAACGCCAGCGGAAACCATCAGGCGGCTGCTCGTGGCGCAAACCTGTCGCAGCCGCCGTGACAGCGGCTCGGGACGCTTGCGCCAGGACCCGGCTTCTCCCGGGTCGTATCGGCACACCCTTCAGCGTACATTTTCACAATGCGTCGCCTACGCAAGTGGGCAGCGTCGTTCGTCCCCATGGGGGATTACGGCGCACCGCGGGTCGCCCATCCGGATGGCCGTTCTCGATCGGCACTGGGGCTGGTAGGAGCACGAGGACGAAGCGGTCGGTGCAGTGCATCGGGCGAAGATGAGCACCGGCGCGATGGTGACGAGCGGCAGGCCGATGAGCACGGCTTCCAGGGTAACGCTCGAGGGCTCGACCTCCCTCTAACTCCCCTTCGGCGTCCCAGGTACGGTCGTCGTCGCCTACAGATGTGGTACCTCGATCGCGAGGCTGCATCGCCACCACCGCCCCTGCCACGTCGAGGTGCCGCTGGACTGAGCCCGTGCCAGTTACCACCGATCAGATCGGGCCGTGCGATTCCATCTCACGCCTCGAAGCAGTGCTGGATTGGTGCGCCGCACACCGCGCGGACAGGTCTGCCGTGACGAAACCCCTAGCCTACCACCCGGGCGGCCTGCCCAAATCTGTATCTCTCCCCCGATTCCGCATCTCTACTACGTAAATATACCGATGAGTTCCGCCGCTGGCGCATGGACAATAGGCTCAGTGGACCGGCCACCCTTCGCACCCGCCGATGGGAGGAAGTGCTCGCCATGAATGATGAGACCCTGCTGGCCACCCACGCTCGCATCCAGCACGCGGCCTTTGAGGCGGCCTATATGGACACGCCGCGTCCAGACCTCGCTTCCCGGGGCTTCGCAACCCTCGTCTTCGCGCACGCGGAACGACTTTGGGCTGAGCACCGGGTGGAGCAATGTGAGAGGAGAGTCGGTACTCTCCATGGTGGCCCGAATCACAGCACCCGGGAACACCATGCCGGGGATGACCTCGTCTCGTGGACCTCCGGGGAGCAGCGATGGGAGGTGCTCTCCTGATGACGAACGGCGCAGCTTGGAGGACCGGGAGATGTCTGATCTGGTGATGGATGATCCGGTGGTGGTGACCTCGATCCAGTTCGTGGCACTTGAGTTGGCGTGTCCCCGATGTGGGGCGCCGATCACAATAGCGGGACGGCTGGAATTGACCACCGACGAGGAGGGGGCCGGTCCGTGCTGTTCTTGCGAGCGGTGCGGGACGGCCACGTATCTGATCCTGCGTCCGTCGTAGGAAACAGTAACCGCGATGGAGGGGTGCAACCGGGGCTGACGAGCCCCGGTTGCATGGCGAGCCCAGACGCACGCGCCGAGCAACTTCCACGGGATGATGGTGTTCGGGACTGGGCGTGTGCAGTGTCGTCGCTGCCCCATGCACTCATTGGCTGGGTTGACGACCACGCTGAACGGATTCCGCGTGCCCGGATGGTGCGAATGCAGCCGGCCCGTGTGAACGCTCGTCGCTGAGGCCGCCGCACACCATCCCGTCCATGCCAGTCCTCCTTTACGCGTCCCCCGTTCCCCAGTTCCATGCTTCCCAAGTAGATGCCCGACGTCCACTCCTCGTGGCTGTCGCTGCTGTGATGAGATGGACCGCGAGTCGGCTTGCGCGCCCACCCGGTTACGGATCACCTCCCTTTTAGGTCATGCGGCGGCAGGCCATGGCCCGTCGCATGCAAGGAGAGCCGGGTCGGTGCTACCGGGGTCGGTGGGCCTGAGCTGGGGAGAGCGGAATGATGAGTGAACGCGAGCCGCAGACCGAGGATGAGCGCGACCCGGGGGTGTTCGGGGACGTGAACGACGGTGCGTTTGGGGAGCCGCAGGGCGAGACGAGTATCACGAACTCCGGAGATCCCCAGGACGAGACCGGGCGGGGCCCCGAGAGTGATCGGTCCGACCGTGAGGGGGATCCGGGCAGCGCCGCCGAGTAGGTCGGACGCCAGGCAGCGACTCTGACTCTGGCGGTTGAGGAAAGGTCGATGCCCGGAATGAAATCCAGTGGATGATTCCCCGGTCGCGACGATGCGTACCGGATCGATGTTGCCGACATCCTAGTGATGGTGCTCGGGCGGGGGCCCGAAAACGGTCAGGAGCGCGGCACCGAGCAGGTGCGGGGCGGCATTGGGGCAGAGGTGACCGAACTGCTCAGGGCCATCTTTAGGTACCGGTGACGGTGACGGGAACCGGAGTGGGCGTGAGCACTGGGAGGCTGGAAAGCCGCTGGGACGTGGTCGGCGGCGTGCGGCTCCACGCTCGGGTCTCCGTCGATCCGGTGCCGACAGGATCACTGCCTGTCGTCCTGGTCCACGGGTTGGGCGTGTCGAGCGGCTACATGGTGCCGGCTGCGGAGCACCTGGCGCCCTTTTACCGCGCCTACGTGCCCGATCTACCCGGGTTCGGGCGCAGCGACAAGCCGCGACAGGTGCTTAATGTGGCCGAATTGGCGGGGGCACTGGTGGCCTGGATGGATGCGGTCGGACTGAAGCGGGCCACGTTTCTCGGCAACTCGCTGGGCTGCCAGATTATCGCCGAGTTCGCAGTACGGCAACCGAGCCGCATCGAGCGAGCCATCTTCGTCGGCCCGACTGCCGATCCGTGGGCCCGCTTTGCACTCACGCACGTCGTGCGGCTCATGCGGGATATACCACGCGAGCCGCCAATCCTCATTCCCGTGCAGGGGTTCGACTATCTCCGCGCCGGTGTTCGCCGTTCCGTGTCCACCTTCCGGTTCATGCTCCAGCATCAAGTGGAGCGGGTACTCCCTGAGATGGCGGCGCCAACGTTGGTGGTGCGAGGCGGGTCCGACCCCATCGTGCCCCAAGGCTGGGCAGAGGAGGTGGTCCGGCTGCTGCCGGATGGCAAGCTCGTGGTGATCCCCGGACACGCGCACTGCGTGCATTACAGCGGTCCGCAGGAGTTGGTGCGGGTGGTGCGCCCCTTTCTCGAGGGCAATCTCCAGGAATCAGAGGTGACAAGATCCAAGATCGCCGCTCGTGGCATCTAATCCGCGAGGACTTGGCAACAAGGACCGCCGGACGAGCTGTGAGGCACCGACCGCAAGGCGAACTGCCACCTGTTCTACGCTCATGGAGCGGTAGGCAGAAGCAGACCAGGAGGGAGCAGACGATGACAGACCGCGACAAGGACATTCCGACCGGCGAGAGCGGGAGCAATTTCGGCGAGGTCGACCCGGGCACGACGGGCGGCGACGTGGAGCACCTGTTGGCCAACGCCGAGGTCGGGAACCAGACAGACGCGGCGGGCGGAGGTCCCGAGGGCTTCAGTGGCGGCGATCTTGGCTATGGCACAGCGAGCGGCGGCGCAGATGTCACCGGCGGAACGGGGGCTGGTGACAACCCGAACGACGTGGATGCCGGACCAGAGACTGGCCTCGATTCGGGAAGCGGCCAGGCAGCGGAGGGGACCGCCCGCAGCGGAGCCTAGCGCGGGCATCAGTCCAGGTTCGTCATGTCGAGCTGTGGTTAGGTGCTTGAGCGAACAGGGAGGACGACATGTCGGATAGAGACGCGCAGACGCCGGCGGGCGGTGGCGGACCGGTCACCGGGAACATGAGCGGCGAGACGGGGAACGCGATGGGCGGCGATCTCGCGGGGGCGAGTGGGGGTGATCCAAGCCGCGCTATGGGCAGCGAGGGCGCTGAGGGCACGGATGCGGTGATTCCCGGTGGCGATCGCGGCGGCACGGGAGCCGTTGGCAACGAGATGGCCGGGCTCGCCAATGCTGGTACCGGAACTCCGGACCAGGGCGGCCCCGCTCCCGCGAGTGGCGGCGGAGCCTTCGACGTGGCGGCTGGGGGCGCGCAGGGTTCCCAGGGCCGCGACCCGGGTGCGGCGAGTGGCTTTGACGCCTCGGATGCCTACACCGGAGGGGGCGGCATGGAGGACGACGAGTCTGACGGCAACGGGTCGTGACACCGGCGGACTGGTCGCGCGGGAAGTCTCCTCCCTAGAGGGAGGTCCTGTTGATTATGCACGCTCGTAGACGGTTTGGTGGGCGTGACGTTGGGCGCTACGGCGGTCCGAGACGCCGTTCAACGTCGGCGAGCGCGATGCCGTAGACGGCGTGAGCCGCGATCATGACCGCCATCCGGGACCGGGAATCCTCGTCAGGCCACGGGTAGAGGTGGAGCGCCGGCATGAGGCCGAGGTACCCCAGGCTCCAGACGGCCCCGCCGTAGGCAAGGCCATTCGCTGTTCTGGACGCCGGGAGGATTGGCCGCGCGAGGGCGTAGGCGGTGCCGCAGGCAGCGCCGATTGCGACGTGGCCGGCGAGCCAGCCTGCCTGGAAGATCGGTGATCGCAGCGCCTCTTCACCGTCGGCACGGTGGGCCAAGTTCTTCGCCATCTCCGCCGGCGGCGGGGTGCGGAGGAGGCCAGCGGCCCGCCCCGCAAGGATGAGCAGCGTCATCGGGAGCGTGGCGACGACGCCGGCCACAGCGCCGCGCACGAGTCGGTTCACAGGTCCTCCTCCACCAGGCACCAACCGCCTGTCTTCTCCTGCCGGCCAGTTCCGAATGGTGGGGCGCTGAGCGGGGAACGTCAAGCGCGAACAATCCGGTCCGAAGCTGATCCAATCATCCTCGGAATCCCACGAGTCAGCCGACGACACTCTGGATGGAGGTATTCTGGGCGGCCGCGCGGAGCTGGTCGAGGGCCTCGCCGGGGACCGCCTTGGAGGGGCGGGACGTGATCGCGTGGACGGCGGTGGGATCGAGCTTCGGCACGCGGTCGGCGGTGAGGAGGCCGTTGGTCTCCTGCTCAGTGTCGGTGAGCTGCGTGTAGCAAAAACCGGCAATGGTCGGGCAGTCGAGGATGACGTCGATTAGATCCCGATACCTGGCAAGGAACGCGTCGGGGTCGCGGACGTGGCCGTAGCCGAACCAGGGCTGGCCGGGAGCCGGGGCATCGGTGATGCCACCGCACTCGGTCAACATCACCGGTTCGCCCAACCGGTGAGCCTCGGGCAGACCGATGGAGCGGTAGTAAGGCTGGATCTCCCGGATCGTCCGCTCGACGGCCTCGGGAGTGCCATACCGCTCCCGCAGGATCGCGGGGTTTTGCTCGTAGTCGTGGACGCCCCAGACGTCGCTCGCGACGTGCTCCCAACCATCGTTGCCGATGACAGGGCGGGTGGGATCCAGGGCACGGGTCAGGTGGTAAAGCGCCCGCACGTAGGCGCGCTGCGCCGGGTCAGCTTGGAGCGCGGGCACGCCCCAACTCTCGTTGAGGGGGACCCAGGTCACGATGCAGGGGTGGCTGACGTCTCGCCGCACGACCTCCATCCACTCTCGCGTGAGCCGCTCCACGGCCATTGGCGAGAAGATGTAGGCGTTGGCCATCTCGCCCCAGACGAGCAGGCCGAGACGATCACACCAGGAGAGAAAGCGGGGATCCTCCACCTTCTGGTGGATGCGGACGCCGTTGAAGCCGAGCGACTTGACCAACTCCACCTCCCGACGGAGGGCCTCGCCGCTCGGACCGGCCAGGTGCGACTCGGGCCAGTATCCCTGCTCCAGGACCAGGCGCGGGTAGTAGGGACGGCCATTGAGCAGAAACCGGCCGTCGGCGAAGCCGCAGGAGCGCAAGCCGGCGTAACTCTGCACCCGGTCGATGACCTGGTCCCCATCGAGCAGCGTCAACTCGGCGTCGATTAGGTTGGGGTGCTCCGGAGCCCAGAGGAGGCGACCGCGTGCCATCGCCTGCTCGCCCGGATCGAGAGCGACGGCGGCGCGGAGATCGGGTCGCTCCAGGTGGTAGGTCAGATCCTCCAGGAGGGCGTCGCGCAGGGAGAGCCGGAGGCGAAGGCGAAGCGGGTGGTCCGGCCGCCGGTTGAGCGTGACCTGAAAGCCGAGGAGGCCGCGGTCCAGATCCGGGGTCCAATGGATGTCGGCGACATGAGTTGGAGCGACGGGTTCCAGCCAGACCGGCTGCCAGATACCGGTGGTACGGGGGTACCAGATCTTGTGCGGCTCCGGCTCCCAATCCTGTTTGCCTCGCGGCTGGGTGAGGTCCGCCGGTTGATCCTCGGCCCGGACAACGAGGATTTGATCCACATTCCCGTCGGTTAGCACGCGGGAGATGTCGGCCTGGAACGGGGTGTGGCCGCCCTCATGGCGGGCGACGAGCTTGCCGTTGACCCAGACCTGAGCAGCATAATCCACCGCCCCGAAGTGAAGCAGGAGAGGCCCCTGGCGGTCCTCGGAGGAGACGCGGAAGACCCGACGGTACCAGACGATCGGGTGGGGCGCCGGGTCGGCAATACCGCTAGCGCGGGACTCCGGCGGAAAGGGGACGGTGATGGTGCGGTCGAAGGGATCAGACCGCTCCGGCCAGCCCTGCTCGAGGCCAACGTCGCCGTCGTCGTGGGCGAATCCCCACGGGCCGCAGAGGTCGGTCCAGCGCTCGCGGGTCATCAGAGGTCGCGGGTGGTCTCCATGGGTCGGGGGGGCCGGCAATCCATCCTCCTGTTCTCTAGACAGCTTCGTTCGCGGG
>JAUJMG010000011.1:1860-27469 GCA_030446955.1 Thermomicrobiales bacterium | reverse complement strand
GACCAAGACCGAAGCCGAGGTTCAGCGTGCCGCCCTGCTTGGCCTCCTGGAAGGCCGCCATCCCGGGGGCCGGGTTCGGCCGATGTGGAGCGGCGGCGGCCCGTTCGGCAGCCGCAAGCCACGTCGCGAACCCGGCCGCGCCGGTGGCAGCAGCCAGCTTAAGCATCGTCCGTCGGGAGACGTAAGGGCCGCTGATAACGCTCCAGTCAATCTGGGACATTGTCCGTTTCCTCCTCTGCTCTCATGGGGAAGCCGTCACAACGTGATGCGGCTAGGGTTGCATGTTTAGTGCCACCCAGAGCATGCCCCCGCCGCCTGCCAGGGCCGAATCACGGCTTATTCCACGAAGCGACGAGTTCTCGTAACCACGACGAACATGGCACAGATCATCGAACCTCTTCGAGCGTGAACGCTGAGGGAGCTACAGGTTGGCCCGCCAGATTGGGCGGGTCAAGCACGTCGGCCCACCCGCGCGGTTCAACGAAATCTCCGCCCCGGCATAGGAGACAGTCTTGCAGCCCGCTGCCTCCAACCGCTCTCGCGTTACCGGATTGCCCTCAACGACCAAGCACCTCCCCGGCGCGAGGGCAAGCACATTGCAGCCGAGGGTGTCGAATTCCGCGTCAAGCACCTCGATCAGTCGCCAGCCGCGATCGCGCAACACCTCGACGAAGGCCGTCTCCATGAGCGGGGGATAGGCGACCGCCAAGTCGCCTGCCACCGGACTCAGAAGTGACATCAGGTGCAAACATTCCCCGGGCCCACGCCAGTGTGGCAGCGCCACGCGCACCACCTCGACATCGATCTCCGCCAGGATCGTCGCCAGTTGGTCAATCCCCTGGTCGTTCGTCCGATATCCACGGCCTACAGCGAGCGTGCGCTCATCGAGCCACAGCGCATCGCCGCCTTCCACCGTCCCAGGTTCCTCGATCCGGCCCAGGATCGGAATGCCCAGCGCCTGATAGTCGCGCTCGTGCAACGCCGTCTCACCAAGTCGCTCCGGCTTGCCCATCCGAAGCAGGATCGCTCCCCGATCGGTCATGAATGACGGATCGTAGGCAAACATCGCATCGAGGTGACCTGCCGGGTCCGGCCCGCCGTCGATCACCTCCACCCCTTCATCGACCAGAAGGGCCCGAAACGCGCCATGCTCCTCCTCGGACCGCGCAACATCGACAGGCCGCGGATACTCGAATCGGCGCCAATCGTCCGCGTCTACTGGCGGCGCCGGTGCCCGAACCAGCACTCGCCGCAAGCAGGCCGTCATCGAATGCCCGCCAAAGCGACGCATCTCCGTCTCAGTCCCAACGATGTCCGAAACCGTCTGCACCTCAGACTCCATGAGCGAGATCGAAACACCCATCAACCAGACGAGGGCGAGCGCGTATCCTAGCAAACCCCTCGGCTGGCTCTTCGTGTTGGTCCGGCCAGGACCTCTGCTAAGCTCCTCCACCGCCGTCAACGTGTGTTGGCACTGATGCCTTTACGCTTCCGAAGGGCAAACGAGAGAAAGCAGTCAGGTCCGCCGCTATCTTTCATGCCCATCCCGGTAACTCGACCTATCATCGAGGATGCGTTCGCCGTTCGATGAATCTGGAGTCACCTCGGTGCGCATTGCGTTCTTCGATCCGTTCTCGGGCGCCAGCGGCGATATGCTGCTCGGCTCGCTGCTGGACGCCGGCCTGCCGCTTACCGAGTTGCGCGCCGCGCTTGGCAAGGTCGACCTCTCTGGCTACGACCTCCGGGTGGAGCGCGTGTCCCAGCACGGCATCGCCGGCACTCGGGTCACGGTCGTGGTGGATGATGACCAACCCGCCCGCAACTGGGCTGAGATCCGCAGTCTGCTGGAAGCTTCTGCCCTAGCCGATCCAGTCCGAGCGGCTGCCCTTGCCGTCTTCGAGCGATTAGCTGCCGCAGAGGCTAAGGTCCATGGGGTCACCCCTGAGGAGGTGCACTTCCACGAGGTCGGCGGCGTCGATGCGCTCGTCGATGTCTGTGGTGCCTGCATTGGGCTCTCCTTACTCGGCGTCGAAGCGGTCTACAGCGGTCCCCCTCGTCTCGGCTCCGGCTTCGCCCGGAGCCAGCATGGCTTGATCCCGATCCCGGCACCGGCCACGGCCGAGCTGCTCGCTGTCGCGGGTGCCCCGACGGCCGGACCTGATCCCGGAGCCGAGCGGGTGGAAGCCGAGCTGCTCACGCCGACCGGCGCCGCGATCCTGACCACCCTCGCCCAGTTCCGCCGGCCGGACTTCGTCCCGGCGGCGGTGGGCTACGGCATTGGAGCCCGGGAACTCCCCTGGCCCAACGCCCTTCGGGTCTTCCTAGGTGACATGGCCGAAGCGGGCACCGACGGAACGGAGGGCGAGCTTCTGCTAGAAACCAACCTCGACGACATGAACCCCCAATTCTACGACGTGCTGCTGGAGCGGCTCTTCGAGGCCGGCGCGCTTGACGTCTGGCTGACGCCGATCGTGATGAAAAAGGGCCGGCCGGCGACGCAGGTTGGGGTGCTTTGCCCAGCGGCCCGCCGGACCGCCTTGGAGGACGTGCTCTTCGAGAACAGCACGACGCTCGGGGTCCGGGCGACACCTGTCGATCGGGTCAAAGCGGCCCGGCGGACGGAGATCGCCGTGACCCGCTGGGGTGACGTCCGGGTCAAACTGCGCGGCTGGAACGGCCGTGTCGTCGGCGTCGCGCCCGAGTATGACGACTGCCTCGCGATCGCCCGCGCTCAGGGCGTGCCGATTCGCGACGTTTGGAACGAAGCTCACCGGATTGGCGAGGTTTATGTCGGTCGGCGCATGACCGCCGCTAGCGCCCTCCCGTCCCGTGGATAGGGAGCCTGCCGGACACATTGCCTCACCCACACCCCGTTCGAAGCCTTGCAATGGTCCACCGTGCGGGCATCCGTCACCAAGGGAATGAAGCCTCAGAGCCGCGGCCGGAGCCCATAGACACCCTACGGCATCGCCTCTGACGGACAGGCAGGGCCCCACGGCGGTGAAAACTGGGCCGCGTAGTAGGCGCCGATCTGTGCCTGCCCTGCTTCCCCCGCCACCCCGCGCAGGCGTTCCACCAGGGAGCCGGGGATGGGTCCGTGGTACCAACTCCCGCCCGCCGAGGTAGCCAGCGCGGCGAGGCTGTTCGCGGTCACGAAGGCTCGCCAGACTTCCGGCCACGCCCCTCGGAAGACGGATGTCCGCCCCTCGGTCCGGGTCATCCCCGGCACTCCGGCGACAAGAGGTGCCGCCACTTCGGTCTGCGTCTCGACCTTCAACTCAATTGGTTCTTCCAGAATCGAGGGAGAAGTGGCCGCCCGATCGCGATACGCGGCACCGGCAGCAGACTCAATCTCCTCCCGCGTAGTTGCCGCAGCGAACGACGTTGCCAGCCAGGGGGACAGCGATTCTTTGGTTTTGACGCTGGTGACGCCCGGGGCGAAGGGGCGCAGTTGCGCGATCGTTTGGCCGTCCCCGGTCACGAGCACGGTGGGCACCCCGCGTGACCCGGCCAACAGGGCGTAGAACGCCGGCTCGCCCGCCAGGTGGCCGTTCAGCCACGATCTCGTCTGCACGGCGAAGGAGTGGGGAACGAATCCGTCCGGGGTGCCCGCCGCGGCGTGGAAGCCCAGCAGCACCAGCGCATCACCCCCCGTGGTGAACGCATCCTCGATCCGCTCCAGGATGCTCGGGCCTTGAATCAGATGGCATCCTTCCAGATCCGCGGGGGCGAGATTGGTGCCGGCGGCGTGGGTATCAACCACCAGCACGTCCAGCGATCCGCCCGCCCGCAGCCCACGCACTGCCGCATTGACGTCCAGGGCATAGTTCCGGCACGCCGTCGCGTATCCCTCACCGGACCCCAGGATGTCCCGCCAATCGTCGACCCCGACGACTCCCTCAATATCGGCCAGGATCAGCGCCCGTCCCTCGCCGCCTGTCATGGAGTCAACACCCTCCCCTCGCTCCGCCACGCCTCGAACCCCCAGTCACCCCGTATCGCTCGGCCTCGCCGGTCCGTCGATCGTCCCTAGCCACTCGCCGTCGCCCAGAACGGCCCCAAGGTCAGCCCACGAAGCGCGGCAGCACGCGCCGGAGCAGCCCGCGCCGGAGCAGCGCCATCTCCTCCACCCGCAGGGTGTGGAGTGCGACAACATAGACCAGGCCTCCAAGGGTGATGGGGATAGCGACCAGTGCCATCTCCCGCACCACTCCTGCGGTGTCACCGCTAGGCTCCGGGATCAGCGTCAGGAGCACCCACCAGGAGACGAAGGAGGTCACGGCGCTACCGAGCGCCGCCAGCGCGCATCGTGTGGCGCTCCGAGCCAGCGCCGCGTCGCCCACGCCAAACCCCCGTCGCGCCAGCACCCACATGACCGCCGCGTGGGCGGCGAATTGCGCGGAGTTCGCGAGCACCAGCCCGAGCATCCCGAATGGTCGCACCAAGGAGACCGCGACCAAGAAGTAGACGCCAACTGCCGCTACTCCAACCAGCACCGGGGTGCGGGTGTTGCGCCGGGCGTAGAACGCAAAGATCAGCACCTGGTCATAGGCAGCGCAGAGGGTGCCAGGAAGGTAGCCGAGCAAGGCCACCCAGATCATCCGAGCCTCGGCATCACCTGTCTGGCCGTGCCCGAACAGCAGCTCCACGGTCGGTCGGCCAATAGCTGCCAGCCCTAGAGTTGCCGGCAAGATGAGCAGTGTGACCATCGCGAGGGCGCGCCCAAGGGTCTCCCGGAACGCCGCCTCATCCCCGGCCGCGTGGTGGCGAGAGAGCGTGGGCAGTGCCGCCAGTGAGATCGCCGCCGCGACGAGCCCGAGCACCAGCTGCACCAGTGTTGTCGCGTAGCGCATCGCGCCGAGCGCGTCTTCGCCCGCTCCCCAGGCAAGGTTACGGTCGATCACGACCGCCACCGTGCTGACCATCAAACCGAGAAAGATCGGCAGGTAGAGCCGCAGGGTCTCGCGCACTGCCGGATGCCCGAACGCCAGGTTGGGTCGGGGCAGCGCCCCGCACCGCCGCAGCGGCAGCAGCTGCAGCAGGACGATCAGTCCCGCCCCGACGACGATCCCGAGCGCGAGACTCCGCACCCCCAATGTTCCAGAGAGGAGGGTGACGGATGTCACGATGGCCGCATTTCGGGCCGCCAGGGAGAGTGATGGGGCAGTCACGCGGCCCAGCGCGTAGAGGACGGCCATCAGCACCGTCCCCGCGCTCAGGAGCAGCACCGCCGGCAGAACCCACCGCACGAGCGTGATTGTGAGCGCGACCGTCTCCGGTCCCCGCGCCTCCTCGCCCCCACCCAGTGCCGTCATCCCCCGGACAAGAGCCGGGGCGAAGACGATGCCGAGCGATGTGACGGTACCGACCACTAGCAACACGAGCGTGAGCAGCGCCCCGGAGATTCGTCGCAGCTCTGCTCGGGTGGCTGAGTCCGGCGCCGCCCACTGGGCGAGGGTGGGGATCAAGGCGGCCTGCAGCATTCCACTCACGGCCAGATCGAACACGAGGGTGTGAACGTTGTCGGCGACGGTGAACGCGGCAATGGCGTCACCGGTACCGAAGAGGCCAGAAGCAAGTTGCTCCCGTGCCAACCCAAGCGCCCGGCTGAGCACGTTGCCAAGCATGATGATCAGCGCGGCTGTCGCGATCCCGGATGTGGCGGACGATCCGGCTATGGGATCACTGGATGCCGAGCGTTCCTGCGGGGCGGTCACGACCGTCACACGAGTGGATGTAAGGGTGCTGTCGTGTGATGCCAAAGCCCGGGCAACCGGCGGGAATTGTGCGATCGACGACCCGGGATCACGTCGCCGCTGTCCGAATCGCCTGTTCCAACGCGGTGGTGGAGCGGCCGGGAACTAAGGGGATAGTGGCGACCTCGCCACCATAAGCACGGACGACGGCCGCCTCTGGCAATGGGGTTCGCCCGGCCGCCTCTTCCTCGGGTGTGGCGGCGTAATCTCCCCCCTTGGCGTAGACGTCCGGCCGCAGGAGGACCACGGTCTGCTCCGCCGTCTCCTCGCCGAAGACCGCCACGTAGTCAACGCAGGCGAGACCGGCGAGCAACTCCGCCCGCTCCGCCTCCGGCACGATCGGCCGAGTCAGTCCCTTGCGCCGCCGGGTCGTCGCATCATCGTTGACGCCTACGACCAGCACATCCCCTAGCCGGCGCGCTGCCTGGAGGGAGCGAAGGTGACCCACGTGCAGGAGATCGAAGTGCCCATTGGTGAAGACAACACGGAGCCCCTCGGCTCGGAGCCGTTCCCCCAATTCTTCAAGGGACGCCCGCTCCACAACCGTTCCCATCAAGCGGACCACTCCGGCTCCCGGGTCGACACGGCTGCCGCAAGCTCGGCGGCATCAACCGGAACATTGCCCCACTTGCGAACCGCGATGCCTCCAGCCAGTTGGGCCAACTCCAGCGCCTGCCTCGGCGGTGCTCCAGCGACCAGGGCAGCGGTCAGAACCGCAATGACGGTGTCACCAGCGCCCGTGACGTCGTAGACCTCGCTGCGGTTCGCTGCCGGCACCTCCTCGATTCCACCAGGGTGAACGAGCAGGGCGCTCGCTCCACCCCGTGTCACGGCGACCATCCGGCAGCCAAGCCGCTCCCGCCACGCGACGAGGCGCGGGGGTGTCACTGGGGCGCCCAGGGCCTGCTCCGCCTCCGCTTCGTTGCATTTGACGAGATCAAACCCCGCGTATCGCCCGGGATCACCTTGAGCGTCCACCGTCGTGGTGATCCGATTTCCCGCAGCTTGGAGGATCGCCTCAATCACGCCAGGTGTCACCACACCTGTCTGGTAGTCGGAAATCAGCACCGCATCGACCTCCGTCGCCGCTGCCCGGATCGCGCCGATCAGCGCTCCCTCCACCACCCCACTCACCGGGGTGCGATCGATCCGGTCGATCCGTGCCACCTGCTGGGGGTAGACCAGAAAGCCCTCGGCCACGATGCGCGTCTTGACCGTGGTCGGCCGGGCTGCGTCGGCAACGACGCCCCCTGTCCCGACGCCTCGCGCCGACAGGAGGCCACGCAGGAGATCACCATCCGCGTCGGTCCCCACCAGCCCAACCTGCTCCGCGACACCACCGAGAGCGAGGATCCCGAGCGCGGGCGCGGTCCCACCACCTGGCAACTCCGTTTGCCGGGTCTCCTCCAGCACCGGCACCGGCGCCTCCCGCGAGATCCGTGTCACCCGCCCGCAGATCAATCGATCCAGAAACAAATCCCCGACGACGAGCACACGGACGCCCGCCAACCGGGGGAGGAGGTCGGACAAGCCGTCAGCCATTAGCGAGTGACCCTCAGAGCCCGCGGCTTCCTGGGCATCCTCACCGGAACCTCACCCAGGCGATCAGGAACGGCAGCAGAGCATAGAGCACGTCCGGGATCAACCGGAGCCGCATGTAGAAGACAACCGGCTCCGACAATTGGTTGATCGCCGACCACGGGATGCCGAGCCGCTGCGCGAGGACCACGCGGCTGACCACTAAGCCAAGCGCGACGAGCGCCAGCGCCAGCAGTTGCAGATCTGGGCCACGTTTGGCGTTGCTTGCCCAGGCGATCCCCTCCGCGACCCCAAACCCCAAGGCGAGGGCTAGGTAGAACCCCCACCCCGGCGCGATCCCCCACAACACCCCGACAACGAGCGCAATCGCGAGCCCCACTCCCCCTGCCTTCGCCAGGGTCGTCGAGCCCGTGCGGTAGGTCGGCAGACCGCGAACGCCCGCGCAGTCCGGGCAGCGGAGCCCGACCGGAGTACGGACGCCACACTTGGGACAGATCGGCTTGCCGCATCGCGAGCAGCGCAGACCCGTCATCACGGCCGGGTGATACGAACAGGGCACCTGCCCGCGGGTCGTCGGAAACTCGTCGATCACGGCCATGGGAAAGATCACATCCTGGCTGGAAAGGAACGGGACACCACACGCCTCAGGCCGCTAGGGCGGGAGGATGACCCTTACCCCACGATGAGCTTGCTGCGTCCAAAGCGCGTCTGCCCTTCAAGGATACGTCATTGCCGGTCTTCCGACCGTCGCCGAACGCTCACTCATCGACACCAAAATCCGTATCGGCCGACCCTGACGCACAGCGCCCCGGTCTGCTCCGGGATCCAAACCTCAGTGCCCGGGAGAGGGTTGTTGATTTCTACCTGTCGTTGTCCGGCGCGAGCACCTCGTCAGGTCGTGGTCCATCTGTTCCGGACGCACCCTGGATCCCCAACCGTGGTTGACCTCCGATGCCCCCGCCATCTCCAGGAGCACCGATCGTAGGAGGGTTCTGCGGCGAAGTGGACGATCGTCCTTCGGGTTCCATCCGCCGCACGTATCGGCCCGCTCGGTTTCCGCGCCGCCAGAGCCATTCCAGGATGGCCAGCAGCGCAAACCGGGGCAGCACAAGCTGACGGCGCCATCGCCAGGGCTCACGAACAAGCCGGTATAGCCACTCCAAACCCAGGCGCCGGATCAGAGCCGGTGCTCGCGGCACCCGACCCGCGAGGTAGTCCATTGCCCCCCCCACTCCGACGGCCAGACGAACCCCGGCGGTTGCTAACGCCGCCCGGTTGCGGTCGATCCACAGTACTTGTCCCGGCGCCCCGTAGGCCACCAGCAGCACGTGCGCTCGCGATTCCCTGATCCATGTCAGCGCCTGATGGTCGTCCTCCAGTCGCGGCGTCCCGCCGCCCCACGTGCCCGCCACCTCGACGCCAGGGAAGCGACGCCTCAGCGTGTCGGCCGCAGCATCCGCCACGCCCTGGCCTCCGCCGAGGAGAAAGAGGGGCCGGCCATGAGCGATCTCCGCGGCCAACCACTCGGTCACGTCTACGCCCGTCACCCGGGCGGGCAATCGGCTCAAGAGCCCGCTACTCTGCAGGCGAGCCGCCACCGCCAGCCCAATCCCGTCGGCGGTCACCACGTCCGCCCTGGCGAGCGCGGCGGCGAAGCCGGGATCACCCCGGGCGGCCATCACGTACTCCGGGTTGAGCGTCGCCACGTGCCGGCAGTTCCCATCCCATGGATCGAGCAACGCCGCACGCAGGCGGTCACGGACATCCTGCTCGTTCAGCACGTCCACTCGGACGCCGAGCACCGTGACGGTCTCGCTTCCCGGCACCCTCGTTCTCTCCGCGATGCAGTTCGACGGGGATTGCCTTCTCAGCCGGAGCCCGCTAACTGAAGCCGCCGCCGCCGCCACCGGAGGATCCGCCGGATCTGCCACCGCCGCCGAATCCACCTCCGCCACCTCCCCAGCCGCCACCGCGTCCGCCGCCGGAGAAACCGCCGAAGACCTCGGCCGCCGTGCCGAGCATGTCAAAGAAGTTGTCGCTGGAACTCTGGAGGGACCGCCCAGCCCGGTCGCTGCTTCCTTGCAGATCCGGGAAATCGAACCCGCCACCATTCCCAGCATCCGGATTGCCCCCGCGGTCACCGCCGCCGAAGCCCCCGAAGCCCCCGCCGCCGGGAATAATTACGGTGCCGCCACCATAACCGCCGTACCCGCGACCGTAGCGCCGGCGTCCGGGGTAGGGATCGAGGTCGAAGATCTCGCCGCCTAAGGGACCTCCCAAGCCTCCGCCAAACCAGGCGGGAGTGGGTGTCTGGACGCTCGCGAACTTCTGAACCCACGACCGCTCCAGTCCAAAGGCCACGGCGTAGGGCAGGTACTTGTCGAAGATCTCCGGCGCGCCATCAATCCGCTCATATTTCTCGATGTCGTCTAGGTACTTGCGGAACGCCCGCCATTTGGCGGCTGCCTCCGATCCTGCTGCTGTCTTGCGCGGCATGGCTCCACTCAACCGCCGCACGACCAACGCCAGGATGACCAGCACCGCGGCCGGAAACAAGACCCAGGGCGCCAGGCCTCCCACGGTGGCGATCCCGAAACACCCCCCCAGGACAGCGAGTACCAACCCGATCGTGCCAAGCTGTGCCCATCTGCTGCGCGTCTCCTCCGGCGAGCGGGGAAAGTAGCCACGGCGAACCAACTCCGCATAGAGGTCGGCCTTTAGCTGCGGCTTCGCGGCCTCGAATCCGGGTTTGACCTCGCTCAGCTTGGCCGTCTCCCCACCGGTGAGCTCGTTGCCGAAGATGGAGCGCAGGAGATCCTCCTCGAACGGCGCGACCCGGGGGTGGCCCTCAACCAGCGTCAGGAGGAAATCCCGCCCCCCGCCGAAGCTGAGAAATCCGCCACCGGCTGTCTCCTCAATTCGGACGATGCCCCGATGGCTCAGGTCCACGAGGGTAGCAACCACGTCCTGCTCGTCAGCAGTCTCGTCGAGAAGGGTGCCGGCCGCCCCCGGCGGCAGATCGTCCGGGGGCTCCGGCAGGAAGTCGGCGACAAGGCCGGCGTGTGGGTCGCGGCCTCGCGCATACCACAGCCCATACGCGCCCATCCCGCCGCCCACGGCAAGCAGGAGGCCAATGCCGATAAAGATGACGTTCAAGGCCGCACTGCGTCCTTCAACCTCCTCTGCCCTGCGCCGTTGGGCATCATCGGTCGCTTGCCAGGAGGGCGGCGCCACGTTCAGCATCGCCGGGAACTGAAGCCGGGGCTCGAAGGATTCGCCGGCCGTCAGGTTCCGCTCCTCGGAAAAGGTGAAGACGCGGCCATCCGTCTGCACCTCGTCAGGTTCACCATCCTGGTTCCGGTCCGCCAGCGTCTGCGCCGGGTCGACCGCGCGGGGAAGGATGAACCTCACCGTCGACGCCCGGACCGGCGCGACCTCGGTAATCTCTTCCGGCACCGCGTTCCACCAAATCTGCTGGTTCGGCTCGGTCGGCGGTTCGGGATTGAGGTAGGAGCGGAGCGCTCCGAACACGTCGTACTCGACCACGAAGGTCCGCGTCTGGTTGGATGTTGCGGTGAAACCCCACTGGACTTTTGCGAGGGTATTGGTGACGGACACCGCGTAGGTGCCCGGCTCGCGGTCGAACGCGCCGGGCGACACCCGAGCGTAGGGAACCAATCCGGAGCCGGTCTCTTCCGAGACCTGGACGTTGCGAACGTCGTCGATATTCCGCAGGGCAATGTCACGAAAACCGCTGGTGAATGGGCCGCCCTGGAAATTGATCGTCTGCCGCTCTGTGACGTGGTAGGAGCCATCAGGACGCAGTTCCACATCCACGTCAAACCGTGCCCACTCGATCGCCTTGCGCGTCTGAGCCTCGGCGTGGTGCGGCAGGGCGGCCGTCAGTACGAGTCCAAGCAGGAGAAGCAGCAGGGCCCCTGGCCAAGCTGCTTTCCGGCGAACGGACATCTGGCAGAGCAACCGACAAGTGACCTGCATGGTTGAGTCAGCCCTCAATCGTCCTAGGAGTTTCAGCATTCCTGAAGGCGCCTGTCTCGAATGGCCCGTAGGCCCTTGGTGGACCTCACGGATTCACCAACGGACCGGCACAGACAAAGTATTCTCGCACCTTGATCGCGCACGAGACGTGCCGGAACCACCGAGCAGATCCTGGCACCCATGCAAGGGGGGCGGTGCGGCGCCGGCTGTGCTAGCCTTTTCGTTATGGAACGTGCCCACCTACCGTCACAGCCGCCTACGACCCTCTCGTCTGCCAGCGTTGGCGAGATTTTCGCGCAACATGGGTACCGGATGACGCGTCCGCGCACGGCTGTCCTCCACGCCGTACTCAAACGGTCTCGCCCGTTCACGGCAGAGCAGATCGTCACGGAGTTGCGCCACACAGACCCTGGATTGGGGCGAGCAACGGTCTACCGCACCCTTGAGATCCTCGCCTCGGTCGACGTGTTGACAAGGCTCCTTCAACCCGGAGGGCATCCAGCCTACGTAGTCGGTCTTCCAGGCCACCGGCACCACCTAGTCTGCTCCGGGTGCGGGACCACCGTCGCCTTTACCTCCTGCCCCATCGACGATCTCGTGCACGATCTCTCGCGCGACACGGAGTTCGCCATCCACGGTCACCTCTTGGAGGTCTTCGGCGTCTGCCCGACTTGCCAGGAGACCCCGTAGCTCAGGAAGCCTGGCCTCGGTTTCCAACAACCGGCGGATGGACAACCTGCTCATGGCGTCACCGTCGGCTCCGATCGGTGTTGCTCCTTGGCCTTATTGACACGTTGTCTCAATTACTGCTACCCTCCAGTCGCGCTCCCCGTTTCCGCCGCCGGGAGCAACCTACGGTGATATCCGGGCTGAGGCGAGAACGGAGCAGGGTGATTTGCAGCAAGGCACAGAACACCACCATCGGGTCTTGACGCGGAGTGGATGGGCGGCGCTGGTCGCGCTCGTGGCGCTCGTGCTTGCCCTCGCCGATCCCGCGGTATCCGCGGCCGAAGGCACGCCTAAGGCCTCGCCGGCCGCCGACACTGGCGGGTTGCTCCTCCAGCTTGAACCACTACCGGAGGGTGACCCACGGCCAGATGGTCCGCTACGGGTGGCGGTGACAATGGGCATCGTCGCCGACCTGGTGCGCCAGGTTGGGGGGCAGCGAGTCGCAGTAACGAACATCCTCCCAGCCAATGCCGATCCGCACGACTTCGAACCAGCACCACGTGACGTCGTGGCGATCGAGGACGCGGAGGCGGTGATCACCTATGGCCTCCACTTGGACGAGTGGGCTGAAGATCTCGTTGCTAATTCTGGCACCGATGCCCCGGTCTTCGTCGTCACTGAAGGCGTCCAGACCCTAACCTCAGACGACGAAGAGTTTGAGGAGGGTGATCCGCACGCCTGGTTCGACCCAGTCCGAGTCCAGACCATGGTGGCCAACATAGCGCGTGGCTTGACCGAGGTAGACCCAGGCGGGGCTGCTACCTATGGCGCACGGGCGGAGGCGTACCAGGGGCAGCTCGCCGCTCTCGACACCGCAATCAAGGAGCGTGTCGTGACGCTTCCAGTCGAGCGCCGCAAGCTGGTCACCAACCACGACGCGCTGAGCTACTTTGCCGACCGGTACGGCTTCGAGGTCGTCGGCACTGTCATTCCCAGCCTGGACACTCGCGCTGAAGTCTCTGCCCGGGACGTTGCCGGCCTGGTGGAGCTGATTGACCGGGAAGGGGTTCCCGCGATCTTCGCCGAGAACACGTCTAGTCCGGGCCTCGCCCAGGAGTTGGCGACCCAGGCGGGGGTAGCCATTATTGATGACCTCTACACCGACAGCCTTGGCGAGCCCGGTTCGGGCGCGGACACCTACATCGGCTTGATGCAGACGGACACCGTGCTGATTGTCGAGGCCCTTCGCTAAGGAAGATCGAGACGCTTGAAGCAGGCTGGGAAGGACGCGGTGTCGGCGTCTAACACGACGGGCGAATTCACGAGCGCGGCGCGTTTGGAAGCCACGGGCGTGAGCGTCCACTTTGGCTCCCGCTCGGCGCTGGAAGGCATCACTGCCGCCTTCGGCCCAGCCGAGACTGTCAGCTTGCTCGGTCCTAACGGCGCCGGCAAGAGCACCCTCCTGAAGGTGCTGGCCGGCATGCTCCCGCCTTCTCATGGTGAGGTGCTCCTGGATGGAGCTCCCGTTCGCAAACCAGCCCCCGGCGTCGTCTACGTTCCGCAACGAACCGGCGTCGACTGGACGTTTCCCGTCAACGTCCTCGATGTCGCCCTCATGGGCCGCGCAGGTAGCCGATCCCGACTGGAGCCCCTCAGCAAGCAGGACCGGGCGGATGCGATGGAGGCGCTTGAGCGGGTCGGCATGCATCGCTTCGCCGAGGTTCAGATCGGTCAGCTCTCCGGAGGGCAGCAGCAGCGCGTCTTTCTGGCCCGGGCCCTGCTCCAGTCCGGCAAGGTCTATCTCCTGGACGAGCCCTTCGCCGGTGTCGACGTTCCTACCCAGGATCTCCTCATTGACCTTTTCAGTGGGCTGCGCCGGGAAGGTCGGACCATCATCTATGCCACCCACGATCTCGCTCAGGCAGCAAAGTGCTCCGACCGTATCCTGCTGATCAACCGGCGGGTGATGGCAGAGGGCCATCCCCAAGAGGTGATGACTGCCACGAACCTACGGGCAACGTTCGGCGGTCAGGCGATTCTGGTACCGGTTGAGGCGGAGATTGCTCGGGGCGCCGGCGGGAGCACTACATGACCAGCGTGCTGAACTGGATTCTGGATCCACTGAGCCGCACCTTCATGCAGCACGCGTTTGTCGCCATCGTGCTCGTTGGCGTGATTTGCGGGGTAACCGGCACGTTCGTCACGTTGCGTGGACTTGCCTTCATGGGCGATGCCCTCGCCCACGCGATCTTCCCCGGGGTCGTCATCGCGTTCGTGCTGGGCAGGAACTTCCTGATCGGCGCGCTGATCGCGGCGGTGTTGGTGTCATTGGCGATCGGGGCCATTGGACAGAGCGAGCGTCTGAGCAACGACACGGCCATCGGCGTTCTCTTTGCCGGGGGATTTGCGCTCGGAGTAGCGCTGATCTCAGCCCAACGCTCCTACGCGAAGGATCTTTCCTCGTTCCTCTTCGGCACGATCCTCGGGGTCTCCCGCGGGGACCTCTTGCTCACCGGCGCCGTCGGCCTTGGCGTCCTAGCCGTTATGGCGCTGTTTCGCCGCGAACTGGGGCTCATTGCCTTCGACCGGACGTTTGCCCAGGCCCAAGGGCTGAACCTCTGGGCCTACGATCAACTCTTCCTGCTGCTCCTGTCGTTGTCGATCGTGATCTCTCTCCAGACCGTCGGCAATATCCTCGTGCTGGCCATGCTGGTCACCCCCGCGGCCACGGCCCGCCTGCTGACTGATCGACTTCCGCGGATGGCATTCCTCGCGGCGTTCATGGGAGCTGGGTCGGGCGTGATCGGGCTCTACATCTCCTATTACGGGGGCATCTCCTCTGGCGCCAGCGTCGTCCTGGTGGCCACGGCGCTCTTCGCTATCGCCTATCTGTTCGCCCCAGGTACGGGCGTCGTCACCGTCCGCCTTGCCCGGCGCCTCCACTACGCTCACCCGGAGCGTGACGCCTTCGATCTGGACGACAGCCTGCAGGCCCCCCTCTCCGAGCCCCCCTATCCCGAGGACCGGACCACCCATTCGCGGGGGCTTCCCACGGCACCATGACCGAACTACACGCGTCGCCGGTCCCCATCGCTCTTCCGGTAACGTCGTAACGGCTCATCTCATTCGATGAGCTCTCAGCAGCGGAGCCGGTTATTGACGGGATCCCGGACCGGCATCCAGAGGGAGCCGTCCCGCCGTTGAGTCAACTCCCGAAGGAGGCTGGCGGACCCGGAATTCGATCCCAAGCAGCGAGGGCTCGCTCTAGCAAAGAGAGGGTGGTTGCGGTTGACCGCTGCCCACGCCCAGCCGCACCCGGATTGAGGCCGGCGACACTGACCGCCGCCACCTTCCCTGTTCTCAACACCGTCGCCATTGCTTCCACTGCCTCGTCGATCTCCAGACCACCCTCGGACGGAGTGGAGGCGCTCGGAACATGGCGAGGGTCAAGCACATCCAAGTCGACGTGGAGATAGAGCAACGAGCAACTGTTGGCAAGCCGCTCCACGGCAGCCCGAAGTGGTTCGCCTGCGCAGATCTGGCGTGGGCTCAACACGCGAACATCCGTGGAACGGAGCAGCGTCTTCTCCTTCTCGTCCAACTCGCGCACACCGGCAATGAGGATGCGATCGGTCGGGATCGGCACCGCCAGCCCGGCAGCACCACGCCAGAGCGGCCCCGCCAAGCCGGCGAGGATCGCGACAGGCATGCCGGCCAGGATCCCGCTGTAGGACGTCTCGGGTGTGTTGAAGTCGCCGTGTGCGTCGAGCCAGATCAAGCCGATCGGTGTACCGGCCCCGTCTGCCTGCTGAAGACCGGATACCACGCCGATACTGGCAGTGTCGTCCCCGGCCAGCACTAGGGCGGCCGCGTTGGCGCGCCGGGCAGAAGCGACATGGAAAGCGGTGCGAGCGCCAAGCCGGCCAATGTTGACGGCAGTACGCCCGTCTTCCCGCTCAGCCGGGTCCAGCATTGCCTCGAGCGGCTCGCTAACCTCCTGACCCACGGCGGCCAGGCGGTCTACCAATCCAGCATCGAGCAGAGCAGCAGGCCCAGCACCCAGTCCCTCAGCTCGCTCATCGTAGCGATACGGGACGGTCACGAGTTGGAGGCGCATGCGAAAGCTCTCCTCATTAAGCGCCGTGGTACCCATCGGCAACGGCAACTAGCACATACAGCCGATCCGATGAGGGAACGACGGTGCGATCCGATTCTAGCGCGACACGGCACCGGATGTGATCAACGCGGTGCGGCTCCCCTGACTATCCAGGAGGCATGCGACGATCTCGGCAGTGTTCCAGAAGGTGTTGAACGCCGAACGCATTCTCTTCGCCTGGAGCCTTCCGGATCCTTCGAGGATGTTTCAAAACCCGCTGGGCGTGGCATCATCCGGCCCACGAAGCACGAAGCGCTGGTCTCCGACGATCTGTGGAAGCCAGAGAATCGTTCCTTCCCCAAGGAACCGCCCAATCCGAAAGGCGGCTGACCCCGTGTCTCTGACCGTGCCGCCCTCGCCGGCATCGTCGTCGTCCTCAGGACCGGCGTCCCCGGCAGATGCTGCTGACGGAGCTGGGCTGCGGCAGCGGCTCGACCTGCTGACGCCGGCTGCGCAACTGGCAAGAGGCCGGCGTCTGGGAGAACGTGCACGAACGGCTTTTCAACTGACTGGGAGCAAGCCTGCCATCGACTGGAGCCGCGCAAGCCGCGAAAGCATCGCGTGCGGGCCCAAAGGGGGGGCGAAGCCACCGGCCCCAACCCGGTCGACCGGGGCAAGGCCGGTTCCAAGGACCACCTCGTGGTGGATCGGAACGGCCTCCTGCTCGCGGTGCGCCTCTCGGCAACCAACGCCCACGACTCCGCCCAACTGCTGCCCCTGATCGACGCCATCCCGCCGATCATCAGCCCGCGGGAAAGCCTGGACGTCTGAGGAAGCGCCCCGTCAAGCTCCACGGCGACAAGGGGTACGAGGATCCGGCGGTGCGCTGGGCCCTCCGCTGACGAGGTATCACGCCGCGAATAGCCCGGCGCGGGATCGACTCGAGCGAGCGACCGGGGACGGTACCGGTGGGTGGTCGAGCGCACCCAGGCATGGCTGCTGGGCTGCCGTCGGCTCGACGTGCGCTGCCAGCGACGCGCCGACCTGCTTCAGGAACTGCTCCACCTGGCCTGTTCCCTGACCTGCCTCAAGTTGCTTGCCCTAGCGGACGCGCGATGGGCACGAATGGCGTCCCGGCTCTGCGTCTCCTCTCCGACTGCCTCAGCCCGTCAAGCGGTAGAAGCGGAAGAAATCGTGCGCGATCGGGAGCACCTCGATCCGCCGGAACCCGGCCTCCTCGGCGTAGAGGCGCATCGTCGCCTCGCGCATCACCGTGCCGGTTGCCGCTGATGGCTGCTCGGTCATCCCGACCGGCAGGCAGTGCAAGATGCTGAAGCCGTACATGTAGCGCTCGACGTCGTCGCCCGGCGCCGTGAAGCGGTCGGCCACCTTCTCGTCCACGACCAGGACCGGTCCCCCCTCCCCCAGGAGTCGGCGCATCGCGTCCAGGACCGCGATCGGGTTGGGCATGTCGTGGATGCACTCGACGGCCAACGCGAAGTCGTAGCGACCAGCGAGGTCGGCATCCCCCGCGTCACGGACGTGGAACGCCACACGGTCGGCCACCCCCGCCGCCTCGGCGTTCGCCCGCGCCGCCGTGACCGACGCGTCGTCGAGGTCGAAGCCGTCAACCCGGACCTTGGGGTAGGCCTGGGCGATGGCAATGCTGGACCAGCCCAGTCCCATCCCGATGTCGGCCACCCGCGCTGGGGGATCGGCCTGGAGCCGGGCGTGGACGTCCGGCATGGCGGGGAGCCACTCCTGGGTGAGGAGGTGCCGGAACTGGGGCCGGGTGGTGCCGGCCTGTCCCTCAGCCAGGTCGGTTCCGTACTCCTCGAAGGGCACCCCGCCGCCGGTGCGAAACGCCTCCAGGAGCTGGGGCAGGGGCCGGACGCAGCCGGCAAAGATCTGCGCCATCGGCGCCATTGCCGTCGGGCTGTCCGGGTCGACGAGGACCGCCTCGTAGCCGGCCGGCAGCCAGTAGCGTCGCTCGGTCGCCGGCGCATCCGGGTTCTCCACCGCGAGGACGCCGGTCACGGCCTGCTGCTCCAGCCACTCGCGGGCGTAGCGCTCGGCGGTGCCCGTCCGCTGCGCCAGAGCATCGCTCGTTGCCGGGCCGCCTTCAGCCAGGGCCCGGTAGTAGCCGAGGCGGTCGCCGAGGTACACGGCAAACAGGTCCATGGCGGCGATCGTCGCCCCGAAGAGCCGTTCCGCGAGGGCGTCGGGCGAGGCGGCGCCGATGGTCTGGTCGGTTGCCTGCATGGATCACCTCCTCAAGCGTGTCGGTGCCGCCTACCGTACGCCCGTGGGGGCGACGTTAAGCGTGCAAGGTTTTGCGACATGCTCATAGTTGCAGCAACGGTGGCAAGCACGGGATTGCAGCGGTCGGACCGCACTCGTCGTCCAGCTGCGTGGGGCCGGTTCAGCACGACCCGGCCCCACGCAGAGAGCGGCGGCGCGTCGGGTCAGGCCTCGGTGTCCGCGAGGATGTCACTAATTGGCCTGGGCGGCGGCGTGTTCAGATCCGCGCCGGTCGTCTCCTGCACCTGCTGCTTGAACCAGCGATCGAACTCGTCCTGGGAGGCGGCGAACTGCTCGAACGCCCGGGCGATGTCCTCTCCGGCGAGGTAGGCGACGAAGAGGTCGCACTGCGGCGTCCGCTGGATGGCCCACACCTCCCTGGCGATTCCCATGCCCTGACCACAAGCGGCCAATTCCTGCTTGCGCGGGCCGCCCAGTTCCTGAAGAAAGGCGCGTGCGGCCTCGGTCTTGCCGGGGAGGATCGGTAACGCGAAGAGTGTTTGGTCCATTGGGAGTCCTCCATCCTGCCGTCGGCTTGAGTGACCAGCGGCACCGACCCGAATTAGGATTGCGCGACCGTCGTTTCCGTGATTCGGGGCGGAACCGCCCCTCGCATGATCCGTTCTTTCGGCTGCTTCCTCGATCCGCTTCGGCGGGTCGATGTGGACCAGGGGGTCGCGCCGGCGCTCACCCGATCGAGGCGAGCGCGACCAGCGACGCGACCGCTTGGCGCAGCCCGGCGCAGACGCGGCCGGCCGGTCGTCGCGTGGCGGAACACATCGGCCGAGTCGCCTCGGTGACGAGACGGGCGCGGGCAGCCCAGGCGAGCGTGTCCTGGCGGCGCTGTTCGATGACTTCGATCTGGCCGAGAGTGATCATGGTCGTGCTCCTCCGGATTGCGGCTCCGATGCTCCCGTTCGCTCCGGGAGCGGCGCCCGTTCGGCTGGTCTCGGGCACGCCTCCAGGATGCGCCTCGCGCGGCGCACGGCCATCCGTAGGACCTACGGGGAAACCTACGGAGAAACCTACGGAGTTTTGGGGATCGTGGGGCGGAGGACCTAGACCAGCCGGTGCCGGACAGCGATGGCGGCCGCCTCGCGCCGGTTGGCCGCGCCCAGCTTGCCGAGCACGTTGGCAACGTGGGACGACGCGGTGCGGGGACTGATAAAGAGCCGCACAGCGATCTCTGGATCGGTGAGACGCTGGCAGAGGAGGGCCAGCACCTCTCGTTCGCGCCGGGTCAGGTCGAACTTCGGCGGCGGCAACGCGACGGACGGGCCGGAACCGTCAGCCGATCCGGGCTCACCACTCTGCGGCATGAGGTGGTCAGTTGTGTCACCCACCATGCGTAGCGGGCGGACGGCGCTCTCACCGGCCGCCGCGGCGGTCAACACGCCTTCGGCCTCGACCAGCGCCCGATCCAGCGGCATGGCACGACCCGCCGCGAACGCGGCCTGCCACTCTTCCTCGGTCAGCCCATGCCGCGCCGTCGCCTCGGCCCGCTCGTAGGTCTCGCGTCCCGGCAGGGAGTACGTCGCGCCGCCGGCCTCCAGCAGCTTGGTCGCGGCGCCAAAGAGGCGGACGGCGGCGGCGACGTCACCACGGAACGCGGCCAACGTGGCCACGTCGGCCAGGCCGGTGGCAAGCGCTGGATCACTCCCCCGCCTGCGGAGCCGCCCGAGCACGTCAGCCATGATGCCTGCGGCCTCACGGGTGTCGCCGCGCTCGCAGGCGATGAGAGCGAGGTAGTGCAACGGGTCGATCGCCTCGAGCTCCCCGCCGTGGGCGTCTTCCATCCGGACTGCCTCGGTGAGCAGCCGGACCGCGCGGTCCCAGTCGCGGCGCGCGTAGGCGACCAGTCCAAGGTGGAACAGCACGAGACCGACCCACACCTGACGTCCGAGTGCCTGCCACTGCGCCAGGGCTTCCCCGAACAGCGGCTCCGCCTCGTCGTACCGACCCCCGCTCACCAGCACGCCGCCGAGCAGCGTCTTCGCGATCGTCGCTCGCCACGTATCCCCCGCCTCGACTGCCCGTGCTAGACCGTGCTTGAACGAAGCCTGCGCTTGTGGCAGGTCGTCCTGCATCTGGAGGATCAGCCCAGAACCGATCAGAACGCTCGCATGGGCAGCCGCGGGCAGGGCATCGCCGAGTCGTCCGGCGATCGTCACCGCCCCGTCCAACCAGCGTCGCCCCTCGACGAGATGACCATGGTAGTACCAAAACATGGCGAGGACTCAGGCCAGCCGCACGTACGCGATCGGGTCGTTGGCCGTGAGCCAGCCCAGTACGACGCGAATGTTGGCGTGGTCCCTTTCGAGACGGGCCACCAAATCAAGGACCGGCATGCCCTCCGAGTCCCAAAGCGGCACCTCCGCCCGCTGGACGAGGTCAGCGAAATACCCCGCGTGGCGAGCGGCGACCTCGTCGAGCTCGCCGCTCGCCACGAGTTGACCGAGGGCGAACTCTCGGATGGTTTCCAGCATGCCGAACCGCGGGGTGCCGCTGGCGCGCTCCTCACGCCGCACCAGGCTCTGATCGAGCAGCGCCTCCAGGTGCTCCGCGGTCTCCGTGGCCTCCCGGCCCAAGACGGCCGCCGCCGATTCGAGGTTGAACCCGCCAACGAAGATGGCGAGACGGCAAAACAACGCCGCCTCCGCCCCTAGCAAGTCGTGGCTCCAGGCGATGGCATCGCGCATCGTTTGCTGGCGCGGCGGCAGGTCCCGCGCCCCGCCGTGCAGCAGGCGCAAGCGGTCTTGCATCAGCGCCAGCAGCGCCTCCGGTGACAGGAGTTTGACCCGCGCCGCCGCCAACTCGATGGCGAGCGGCAGCCCGTCTAAGGCGCGACAGATCGCGGCCACGGCGGCCACCGTCGTCTCATCGAGAGGCAGGGTCGGCCGCACAGCGCGGGCGCGCTCCAGAAAGAGACGCACCGCTTCGTTGTCGGCCAAGCGAATGAGGCCCGGCGGCGCACCGGAGGGCGGCACCGGAAGGGGATCTACGGCCGCCTCGTGCTCACCCCGCACGCGCAACGGCGCCCGGCTCGTGGCCAGCACCTGGAGGGCCGGACAGGCACGGAGCAGCGCGGCGACGAGCGGTGCGGCGACGGCCAGCAGGTGCTCGCAGTTGTCGAGCAGCAGCAAGGCCTGCCGGGGGCGGAGGACCCGGACGAGCTCATCGTCGATCGGTTGGCCGGGCGCGGGGGCCAGCCCGACGGCCGTGGCCACTGCCGCGGGAACGAGCGCGGGATCGGAGAGCGGGGCCAGATCGACCCAGACCACCCCGTCGGCGAAGGAGCCCACCACGTCGTCGGCAAGGGCGAGGGCGAGCCGCGTCTTGCCGACTCCGCCGGGACCGGTCAAGGTCAGCAGCGGCACGGCTTCGTCGAGCAAGCGCGCGCGAGCCGCGGATCGCTCGGTTTGGCGACCGATGAGCTGGGTGCGGGGGATTGGCAAGAGCGCCGAGGCAGACGCGGCCATATGAGATGCCCCCATCGTTCAGGAGTTGGACGCGACGCGCAGTGTGCCCGATTCCAAGCAGACCTGGCCAGAGACCGGTTGGAGGTTGCACTTCAGCAAGTGCGAGAAAGACGATACACCGACCGCGGACCAACAACGGTCACGCCCCTACGACCAGGGCACGACGGTCGAGCCCGGCAGAGAGGCTTTGAAACGCGCTCTTAAGCCTAGTTGCGGAACACGTAGTGATGCCCGGAGGACTTCGGTCGCAGCCTGTTCCGTAACGCCATGAACCACACGACGCTCGCTGATCTCTGCCTGTAGTCGCGCCGACGCGACACCGGAGGGGAATCGCCGACCGCTCCCTACCCGCAGTCGCCTCGAAGGAGGTGGCATCGCGACGACGGGTACAATGACGGTCGCGTGGGCGATGTGCCCGCGATCTCCTGTTCACCGTCCTCGTGATCGTCTTTGACGTCGCGCGGGCGAGTGACTGCCCCGCCGAGACGACGCCGTTGGCCTCCACCCCGGGTTCCCCACGCTCCAATGCTGGTCCTCGCTCGCATACCGGGCGAGCCGGGGGCGCATCAAGAGCGCAATCGCGTCCTCCCGGTCCGGCAACGGCTCCGGACCTCAACGCTGAGAACCTCTATCAACTTCTGGGCGTCTCCTACACCGCCAGCCCTGCCGAGATCACCCGCGCGTACCGGGCTGCCATGAAGCGCGTCCACCCCGACCGCCAGCGCTCAGACCTGCGTGGTGCCGCAGAAGAGCACGCCAAAAAGCTCAATCACGCCTACGCCACTCTCTCGAAGCCGATCAAGCGCCGGGCCTACGATCGAACCATCCGCTCAGAGGTCCTGCAGGACCAGCTCATGAACAGCTACGTCGGCGGCTTCACAAACCCGCGGACGGGCGGGCAAGATCCGAGCAACCAATCCCTGCGACGCAAGCCAACCGCGGCCGAACGACGCGACCAAGCCCGGGCTGACCGCTCCGCGCTGATTAGCGTTGTCGTCGTCTTCGGCGGGCTGACCATCGGCATCATCGTGCTGCTCCTTCTCTGGTCAGCAGTGCAGGCGCTGATCGGAGGCGTGTTCTAAGCGACATCTCTCACCACCGAGCCGGATCTTGCAAAAGGAGGAGTCATGGACGCCGTTGTCTTCGAGGAGGGTGAAGGCGAGATTCTCAGTCCCGGTCCCATCCGGGTTCGGTTTTTTGCCCATTGCCCAGTCGCCGGACCATCCGGTCGCGATCACCGAAAGTACGGTGCCGCCTGGATTTCCGGGTCCTACAGAGCACCGGCACGAGCAGATGACCGACATCTTCTATGTCCTGGAGGGAACCCTCGCATTCCATCTCGAAGGGGAGCGCCGCCTCCTCGGTCCTGGCTCCTTCGTGCTGGTGCCGCCGGGGGTTACGCACACCTTCGCGAACCCGGGGCCAGACCCCGCCCGTTTTCTCAACATCTACCAGCCAGCCGGCAACGAGCAATACGTCAAGGAAGTGGCCCAGCGGATGGCGGACGGACATTCGCCATCGCCAAGCGAGATGGCCGAGATCGCGTCCAGGTATGACTTCGCTCCGGTCCCCGAAACGAGGTGAGGGGCGTCCTACGGAAGGGCCAGCAGGCCGGGACCGGCCGCTAAGGAGCGTCTGACGAGGGCTGCAGGACGTCGATGCGACGCCCTTAGTCGGTTTCGGTGACCACCACCCAAGGTTCGCCGCGATGGATCGTGACTATCCGCTCAGCTTGGGTGGCCATCCCGCGCAAGATCACTTCATGCTGACCCGGGGTCATATCACCGGCAACTAATGCGCGGTTCATGTCCGCGACCATCCGGCGCTGGACGGCTTGAATCAGGGCCGCTCGTTCGATCCCCTGCGCGTCGGCCATCTCCGCCAAACTCTCGCCAGCCTCGAACCGGCGCCCGATCTCGATCGGACTGAGTTCAAGCGTCTGACCGATAGCCCCAATCAGAGCCGGCCAATCCACCAGTGAATTGGCGCCGGCAAGGGAGCCGCCCGTCTCCTCAGAGGTCAAGGGACCGGCGGCGCTCCCACCGGGCGGGAGATGAGCGAACGGACCGTCTGGATGCTCGACGGTCCAGAGGTGCAGCATCTCGTAGCCGATAGGAGTGGTACCAGTTGGGCAGGTGCCTGTTGGCAAGATGGGTACGACAGCAGGAGGCTCCGCAGAGGCACAGAGATCGTCGTGGATGTGCCACTCAGTGAGCGGTCCGCCCACCGCTGGTCCCTGCCCGATGGGCGCCAGATACATGACCCCGAGCAGTTCAAGCCGGCCCTCATCCTGCTTGAGGTAGACCAAGTTCTCTGGTCGCTCAGGATCGAGCAACCGTCCGTCAGTCACGTAGGCCGGGTTGCCGAAGTGAGCCGCCCTGACGCCGTAGAAACTGAACGGCGTGACCTGAACGAAGCCCTCTGCTTCCGCGGCACGGACATTGGCAAAGCGTGATGCAGCCGCCTTGGTCTCCATCACCAGCGCGTCCGCCGCGGCCCGCTCCTCGGGAGTCGGTTCCTGCGTCGCCCTATCCCCACCGTGCCCACCATGCCCGCCGTGCTCTCCATCGTTGGCAGGTGGCGCTGCAGGCGGCTGCGCCCCAACGGTTGCCGTTTGCGTCGCTAGCATCAGCGTGAAAGCAAGACCCCACACCCAATGCAACCAGACACGGCGCCTCAACGCCCGGGACACAGGCGAGACGGCTGATCCAAACATGGTGTTCCCTTCGTTTAGGTGGGATTCGGTTTTCGACGACGACGCGGCGATGATGGCGATGCTGGCGTCGCGCGGCCACGGGAAGGACTGGCTGAACCTGGGGCACTCCCTGCTCGCCGCCCGGCCTTTCCGCCCAGCGCACCAGCTTTGCCCGGTTGACTGGCCTCCGGCCGCGCACGATGCACCCACTTGCGGACGCCGGGAACGCTCTTGTCTTCGCCCCGAAGGACGACCGGGGTCACCGCCTCCAGCGACGCCAGCAATGCCTCGGCTCCGGTGCGTAAGGCCGAAGAGAGGGGGGGGTCATCCCGACCGCGGGGCTCGTTGGCCACCACCAACAACCATCCCGCCTCGGCCACGAGGTCAAGCGCCACTACTGCTGGGAGCAGGCGGCGCTCCTCCGGCGTCAAGGCGCGGATGGCACCGTACGTTCCCAGCACAGCCTCGGCAGCGTCCGCACTCCAGCCGCCGAAATGCCCTACGAGGTGAGCCAAATCCAGCAACGGAGACCCGGCCGCGAGGTCGGAGAAATCCACCAAGCCGGTCAGGCGCTCATCTTCGTCACGGCGGGAGAACAGCACGTGGGCGGGCCAGAGGTCGTGGTGCCCGACCACCGACATCCCCGTCCACTGCTCCGGGACAGACTCCAACGCCGCCGCCGCTGCCGGGAGAGCGCGCTCGCTCACCCGGATCCACCGCTGCACGGGTGGATTGCGCGAGGCAGCAGCCCGCAATCTCCCCCGGTGCCCCGACCACGCCCGGCCGACCGCAGCGGCCACAGCCGACAGCGGCGCCTGCGGGGCCTCCACGCGCGGGGCAAGCGACTGGGTCGCCTCATGGAACCGGGCGACGGTCTCGATCAGGTTCTCTAACGGCGCGGGCGGCAGGGTGGTCGGCAGGTTGACACGTGCACCGGAGAGGGCAGTCTCCACGACCCGCCTGCCGAGGGGACGACCGGGAAGCCAGCCCTGCGCGTCGTAGAGCCGGCCACCTGCGGCAATCACGTCCCGCCGCTCGCCGGTGCTCGTCTCGGCCACGTCGGGAACCACGCGTA
>JAUJMG010000011.1:0-1760 GCA_030446955.1 Thermomicrobiales bacterium | reverse complement strand
ATCACGTCCCGCCGCTCGCCGGTGCTCGTCTCGGCCACGTCGGGAACCACGCGTAGGCCTGCCCGCCGAGCTTCAAGGAGAACGGCATGCACAAATCGAACTCGCGCCGCCGGTACCCCTGCCGGCCATCTCCGCACGCACCACGTACCCGATCCGTCCTCGACGCGGGCAACATCATCACTGTTCGGCACAGGCTGAATGCTCGTCGCCTCCGGAAAGAAAGCGAGCGCCGCATCCCGAAGATCGGCGGCAATCTCCGTCGGCTGTTCTTGAGAGGCAGGGGGCGAGTGTCGGTCCATCATGGAATGAGTATAGCCGGTGGCCCCCTCACGCCCTCGCCGGGACGCCGCCGCGGGGCTCCGACCCAAAGCCGGGTCCGTACACCCGTCGTCCCGGCATCGCCCCGGTGTGGGCACCATCGCGCAGGACGCGGCTGCCATTTACCCAGACATCCCGGACGCCGACTGAAAGTCGATGAGGATCTGTGTAGGTCGCCGCGTCGCAGATCGTCTCCGGGTCGAAGACCACGACATCCGCAAGCATGCCGGCCCGGAGGAGCCCCCGGTCTCGCAGGCCAAGGCGATCCGCCACCGCCGAGCTCATCTTGCGGACCGCGTCCTCCAGCGGAATGACCCCTTGTTCCCGGACGTAGCGGCCCAGGATGCGTGGGTAGGTGCCGTAGGCGCGTGGGTGAGCGAGGCCGTGGCGCGCGGCCGTCGCCGGATCGTGGCCACCCGCATCGGTTCCGAATTTCATCCAGGGCTGGCGGAACTGAAGGTGAAGGTTCTCTTCACTCATTAGGAAGTAGATGGTGAAGATATTCTGGCCCTCAGCCGCGAGCAAGTCTAAGGTGGTGTCCACCCAATCCTGCCCGCGATCTTCAGCGATCTCAGCCAGGCGCTTTCCCACGTAAGACGCATGTTCAGGGCGCGCCAGGGCCGCAAGCAAGACGTTCTCCGGACCGGCGATCTCGGCCAAGTTCTCCCAGTCGGAGGTTGGCCGGAGCATCTCGGCTCGGATCGCGGCACGGGCAGCTGGGTCCCGCAGGCGCTCGAAGAGTTTGCCCCCCTCCGACGCTTCTGGAGGGAGGGAGGCGGCGAGCCCGGTGCCGGCCGCCTCGTAGGGGTACATGTCGGCACCGATGTCCAGCCCGGAGGCACGTGCAGCGTCGATGCGGCGGATTGCCTCAGGCATCTTCGGCCAGTTACGTGGACCGGCGGCCTTGAGGTGATAGACCTCCGTCGCGACCCCGGAGCGGCGGCCGATCTCGACCGCCTCATCCAGCGCCTCCAGAAACCGGTCCTCCTCTGAGCGAACGTGGGTGATATGAACACCCCCATAAGCCGCGACGACCTTGCAGAGCGCGACCAGTTCGTCCGTCCCCGCAAAGGCCCCTGGCGGGTAGATCAACGCCGTCGCGATGCCGAAAGCGCCATCCTCCATTGATGCCGCGACGACACTGCGCATCCGGTTCAGTTCATCCGGTGTCGGCTCGCCCAGATCGTGACCTTTGCCGAACTCACGGACCGTCGAGCCGCCCACGAATGACCCGACATTGACGGAGACGCCTCGCGCTTCCAGATCTGCCAGCCAGTCTCCGAACCGGGACCAACCCCGTGCCCGCTCCGTCCACTCAGCGAAGATCTCGTCGCCGAACCGACCGCGCACACCTTCTTCGAAGGGACGCTCAACCCGTCCGCCGAAGGGCGCTGGCGTCCAGTCCTCGCCCATGATCTCCGTCGTCACGCCCTGGGTCACTT
>JAUJMG010000593.1 GCA_030446955.1 Thermomicrobiales bacterium | reverse complement strand
TGTTCCGGTGGACCGGACAGCCCGCTCGACTACCTGAGGTCGGCGAATGGATTGACCCGAGCGACCCGCGCCTTCCGTCGTGGTTGCGCCCGTTCAACGGTGGTGCCCTCGTCACCTGGGACGACCGGGGCCGCTACGCCGCCGGCGTCGGCGTCAAGCGCCACAACCGCTTCGCTCACGAACTGGCGGTGGCCACCGAACCGGCGCACCGGGGACGCGGTCTGGCCCGGCTCCTGGTGGCCCAGGCGGCGCGGCGATCGTTGACCCAGGGAGCGGTACCTCTCTACCTCCACGAGACCGACAACCCCGCCTCGGCCCGGGTCGCCGAAGCAGCGGGCTTCCCCGACGAAGGCTGGCGGGTGGTCGCGCTCTTTCCCGCCCCGCCCCTCGCCGCGTAGTCCACCTAGCCAAGGGAGGAGAGGAGAACTATGAACACGCATCAGCACCACCACAGTGGCGTCCCATCCGCGGCGAGTCCTGAACCACAGCGCTCCACGGATCAAGACCGTGATGCCGTCCATGGACGTCACGATGCCCATCGAATGCACGCGCACGCTGGCCACGCTCCATCCACCACGCCGGCGGAGACCCTCCACCGCGGCGACCTCGGGGATCCGAGGGACATGGATCACCAGGCGATGGCGGCCTCGGAGCACATGGGGCACCACGATGGTGGTCACGGCGGGCACGACAAGCACGCCGGCCACAGCGTGGCCATGTTTCGGGACCGTTTCTGGCTCACCCTGCTGCTCTCCATTCCCGTCGTCCTCTACAGCGAGATGGTTCAGGAGTGGCTCGGTTTCTCCATGCCGGACTTCTCCGGCAGCGGCCTGGTCGCTCCGGTCCTGGGCACGGTGATCTTCTTCTATGGCGGCTGGGTCTTTCTGAAGGGCGGCCGGGACGAACTTGTGGCCCGCAAGCCGGGCATGATGCTGCTGATCTCCCTGGCGATCTCCGTGGCCTTCGTTGCCAGCGCGGCCTCCACCCTCGGCTTCTTCGATCTCGAGTTCTGGTGGGAACTGGCGCTGCTGGTCGCCATCATGCTGCTCGGGCACTGGCAGGAGATGCGGGCGATCGGCCAAGCCCAGGGGGCGCTGGCCGCCCTGGCTGCACTCCTACCTGACGAGGCTGAACGTGTCATCGGTCACGGCACCGAGACCGTGCCGCTTGCTGATCTTCGACCCGGAGACATCGTCCTGGTGCGGCCCGGCGCGCGGGTGCCGGCCGACGGCCAGATCGTCGAGGGCGCGGCCGACCTGGACGAATCGATGATCACCGGCGAATCCCGGGCGATCCCCAAAGGCGTGGGCGATCGGGTGGTGGCAGGCACGGTCGCCGCCGGCTCCGCCATCCGAGTCCGGGTCGACGCGGTCGGGGCGGAGACCGCGCTGGCCGGGATCCAGCGGCTCGTCGAGCAGGCGCAGCAATCCCGCTCTCGTGCCCAGGCTCTGGCCGACCGGTTCGCCGCGGCCCTGTTCTACGTCGCGGTCTTCTCCGGGGCCGTCACGTTCCTGGTCTGGACGGCACTCGGGCAGCCGGACGACGCCGTGACCCGCGCCGTGACGGTGCTGGTGATCTCCTGCCCCCATGCGCTCGGTCTGGCGATCCCGCTGGTGATCGCGCTTTCGACATCGATCTCGGCGAAGCAGGGCATCCTCGTCAAGGATCGCCTGGCCCTGGAGCGGATGCGCCAGGTCGACACCGTGCTCTTCGACAAGACCGGCACCCTCACTCGCGGCGAGCACGTCGTCACGGGCGTTGCCGCGGCGGACGGGGACGAAGCGGCCTTGCTTGCTCTCGCGGCGGCGGTCGAGGCCGACAGCGAGCACCCTCTGGCCCGTGCGATCGTGCGTCTCGCGCAGGAGCGTGGGGTAACGATCCCCAGGGCTACTGCCTTCCAGGCCATCGCCGGCCGCGGGGTCGAGGCCGGCGTCGCCGGATCACGGGTGGCCGTCGGCGGGCCGACGATGCTGCGGGAAGGCGGGCTTACACCGCCGGAGGCGCTGAGGACCGAGACGGAGGCGTGGACGCACCGGGGTGCGGCCGTCCTGCACGTGGTGCGCGACGATCAGGTCATCGGTGCGTTGGCCTTGGAGGATGAGGTGCGCCCCGAATCACGCGAAGCGGTCGATGAGCTGCACCGGCGGGGGGTGCGGGTCGTGATGATCACCGGCAACGCACGGCCGGTGGCCGAGGCAGTGGCCCACGACCTGGGCATCGACGAGGTGTTCGCAGAGGTGCTGCCGGAGGACAAGGACGGCAAGGTCGCTGAGTTGCAGGCGCGCCGAGAACGGGTAGCCATGGTCGGCGACGGGGTGAACGACGCCCCGGCACTGGCGCGGGCCGATGTCGGGATCGCGATCGGCGCTGGCACCGATGTCGCCATCGAATCGGCCGGGGTGATCCTGGCCGCTAACGACCCTCGGGCGGTGGTTGGGGTGATCGATCTGTCGCGTGCCAGCTACCGCAAGATGATCCAGAACCTGGGGTGGGCCGCCGGGTACAACGTCCTGGCGATCCCTCTTGCGGCCGGCGTCCTGGCCCCCATCGGGTTCACCCTGGCCCCGGCGCTGGGCGCGGCGCTGATGAGCGTCTCGACCATCGTGGTCGCGCTCAACGCCCAGCTCTTGCGCCGCCTGGATCTGCGGGCAGGGGCATAGCCGGGACGGCGCGCCTCACTTCTCGCTATCGATCCGAGTCAAATCCAATCGGGAACACGGACGAGGGGGCGGCCGAACGCCGCCCCCTCGTGGCTTGTTCTCGGCGTGTTGGCGTCG
>JAUJMG010000592.1 GCA_030446955.1 Thermomicrobiales bacterium | reverse complement strand
CCTCTGGGCGGGCGGCACGCAACGCGTCTTCGTAGGACTCCGGCGTAAACCGCGAGCCGAATAGTTCGGACCTGGCCGCCGAGGCAGCCCGTCCGAGCGCCTGGTGCGCTCCCTCCATGCGCGTCAGGAGGGTTCTTCTGACCCCGTCCAACTCGCCCAGGTCGAAAGCTGAGCCAGCCGACTCGCCCAGAGAGTCGGCAATCCGCCGCGCGACCTCGCGCCGGTCGTCGGCCGAGCAGTCCGCGAACACCGACAAGTGCAGCCGGTCGTCCGAAAGGCGCAGAAGGTCGGTCGAAACGTCGTAGCTGAGACCCGCGTCGTACCTGAGCTGGTTTGTGAGGTGCTCCCGCAGGAGCTCGCCCAGCAGGGTGGCGGCGGGGTCGTCCGGGACCACCATCCCCACCGAGATGTGGCGGAACCGTTCGCGGATTACCAGTCGACCGGCGGGGACAAGCTGCCGGGGCAGCGACGGCAGGCCGAGCTGGGGTCCGGGAGGCAGGGCCAGCCGAAGCTCCGGGGGAGGAGGGCCGGACAGGACGAGCACGGCGTTGCCCCTCGTGAACCTTTCGGAGCTCCATTGCTGCAGCAGTTCTGGTGTCGCGGCGTCGAGCCCCCACTCCTCCAGATGCAGGGCGCCCGGACCGGGGACGGCGCCGTAGCGCTCCAGCAGTAACCGGGATACGCCGGCCGGCTCGCGTCGATCGGCCTCGACCTTCAGAATCCTGCGCTCGGCTTCCCAGCGATCCCTCGGTAGTGCCTGGAGTGCCCGGCACACCTCGTCCATGAACTCCACCACCTCGTCCCTGCTGCCCTGGGTGACAAACCGGGTCGTGAACAGGTCGACCTGGCCGTTGTACTGATGTGGCTGAACTCGCTGCGGAGCCAGCGCTAAGTGCTCTACCGCGTGCGTCCACCCACGCTGAGCGAAGCCCTCGTCGGCGATCCCGGTCCGGAAGGACAACTCGGCCGCGAAAGGCCCCTGCACTTCGCCCCAGAACACGGGAACCCCGTCAATCTCGGCTCGCTGCCAAAGTCGGCCTCTGCGCTCTTCCTCCGAGGACATCCGAGGAGTATGGAGGACGCTGCCGCGCTCCGCTGCAGAGGTTCTTGGTGCGCGAGCGGTCTTGGCGCGGTGAACCGGTAGCGCCCGTTCGGCGCCGGACGGGAGAGGCCGGCAGGGACGGACCCCCCGGTGCCGTTCGAGGCCTTGCCGAACGTGCCGATCCTGTACGCGGTACGCAGGAACGTGAGCACCCATTCCGCTCGCTGTGAACGTGCCCTCCCGAACGTCCGCTTCTGCCGCAGAGAGCGGTCGATGAAGGCGGTACGGCCGTCCGGCGGGCCAAGCCTGGGACAAGGGGACGGACCGCGACGGCGCGGCTCCTGTCTCGGGCCTTCGGGTCAATGCTGTTCACGCGGTTTGCCGCGCGCCCGCTGCGCTGCATACTCCGGCGACGACAGCACCAGGGGAAGGAGACGTCGATGCCGTACGTCGAGGGCAGGCTGGTGTACGACGCGGACTCGCACATCCACGAACCACCTGGCTACGCCGAGGAGTACGCCGATCCCGCCGTGCGCGATCGGCTGCGCGAGGTCCTGGGGTCCGCGCATCGTCCGGCGTATGTGGACGCGGCGATCGCCAAGCAGCGCGACCCGGAGTTCCGGGCGAGGGACGCCGAGGAGATCTTGCTGCGCAAGAACGCGGTGGCCGTCGGCGCCATCCTCAAGGAGGACCGGCCGAAGGCGCTCGACCTGCTCGGCTTCTCGGCCCAGCTGGTGTTCACGACCACCTACCTCGGGTCGCTGCGCCACCTCGACGTCAAGGGCGACCTCGAGCTCGCCTACGGCTTGGCCCGCGGGCACAACCGGGGCATGGTCGACTTCTGCAGCATCGACCGGCGGCTCCTGCCGGTCTGCTACGTGCCGTTCGCCGACATCGACCGGGCCGCGCACTGTGCGAGCGAGGCCATCGAGCTCGGGGCCGCCGCGCTGATGATCGCTTCGCAGCCGCCCCGCGACCACGCGCCGAGCCACATCGGTTTCGACCGGGTCTGGGCGCAGGCGCAGGAGGCGGGGGTCCCGATCGTGTTCCACGTCGGCGGGGACCTCCCGATGGACCCGGTGTACAAGAAGAACGGCCTGCCGCCGGTCCCCGACTTCCACGGCGGCGACGACAACTTCACGTCGGTCTCCTACATGGCCATCCCGTACGCCCCGATGCAGACCCTCGCGACGCTCATCATCGACGGCGTGCTCGACCGGTTCCCCACGCTGAAGGTCGGCCTGATCGAGCTCGGCGCCAGCTGGCTGCCCGGCCTCATGCGTTCCATGGACTCGGCGGCCGAGGCGTTCCGCCGCAACGAGGAGCGGCTACAGGCGCTGAGCCTGCTCCCAAGTGAGTTCGTGCGACGACAGGTCCGCGCGGCGCCGTACCCGCACGAGGACGCCGGCTGGATCGTCGAGAACTGCGGTCGCGAGGTGCCGATGTTCTCTTCGGATTATCCCCACGTGGAGGGCGGCCGCAACCCGGTCAAGCGGTTCGAAGCGAGCCTGCAAAGCTGCGATGACGCCACGCGGGAGGCGTTCTACAGCGGCAACTTCGCGGACCTCATGGGCCCTGTGCTCGAGCGGGTGCACGCCCCAGCAGCGGTATAGCCCTCGCCTGAAGGCGGCGGCTGATCCACCGCGGCGGGGTCGTCCCCGGCGTCCCCCAGGGCCGCGCGCGGCGGTCCTGACCGGTCGGCCGGGTGCAGGACCGCGCGATCCGCTTGCGGGATCTAGCCGCGTCCGCTTCTGCCGC
>JAUJMG010000591.1 GCA_030446955.1 Thermomicrobiales bacterium | reverse complement strand
GCGTGCGGGACAAGCTCAACCACCTCACGCTACGCCGCTGCCAGCAAGAGGCGTTCGGCGCCCTCGCGAACTACTACGGAAGTGGAGGCGACGACGCCGCCTCCGTAATGGCTGTGGGGGCCGGAAAGACCGCCCTGGGTGTGGTGGCCTGCCTGGGCTTCGCTCGCCGCCGGGCCCTCATCGTCACCCCTGGCAACGTCATCCGCGGGACGTTCGACACCGCGTTGGACCACACCCAGTCCCGCAACGTCCTCTACAACCTTCCGGGCGGCCCATTGATCCCCGGTTTCCCGCCCCCGGCGGCCCGCACCCTCGACCGCGAGGAGGGGACCGTTCGAGGCATCACCCGTGAGCAGCTGCTGGCGGCTGACATCATCGTGACCAACTTTCACTCGCTGGGCACGGGTGAGGACCCTGATGACCTCCTCACGAAGCTCCTCCCTGACGACATCGACTTCATCGTGGTCGACGAGGCCCATATCGCGGCCGCCGAGTCCTACCAGCGCCTCTTCCGCCACTTTGAGCGGGCCCGGACCCTCCTCATGTCGGCGTGCTTCCAGCGCCTCGATGGGCGCCCGATCGACGCCGACGTGGTCTATCGCTACCGACTCATCGACTCGATCGCCGACGGCAACGCCAAGAACCTCCGTGTCCACCAATTCGCGCCCGACCCCGTGGCCACCACGTACGAGATGGTCTGGCCGGACGGCTACAGGGAGGAGATCGTCGGCCGAGATGCGCTGCTGGAGCTCATCGCGGACGAGCGCAAGCTGGCGCGGATCACGGCGAAGTCCCATGAGCCCATCCGGCAGGTGATGCGGACGGTCAAGACGTGCCTGGATCGCCAGGGCGAAATCCTCTATCCGGTCAAGCCGAGGGTGCTCTTCTCCGCCCTCGGGGAGCGGCACGCCGAGCAGATCTCGAGCATCGCCAACGAGCACGACATCCCCTGCGCCTGGCTGCACCACAGCATGACCGAGACCCAGATCCGCCGGACGCGTGAACGCTTCGAGTCGGACGCGGGTGATCTGCAAGGCATCGTCCAGTTGAAGATGCTGGGGCAGGGGTACGACTTCCCGCCCATCTGCGTGGTGGCGCCGCTTCGTCCCTACGGCAGCTTCAGCGAGTTCTACCAGTTCGTCGGCCGGGGCGTCCGGGTCCTGGTGCACCCGGCCCTCACCGGCCGGGTCGGTCCCGACCAGCAGTTCCTCGACGTGGTCTGTCACGCCGAGCTGGGCCTGGACCGCCACATCGAGACCATCTGCCTGGAGAACGACATGGACCCCTCGACACTCCATGTTCTGCCGCCCGACTGGGCACGACCGGCGCCAGACGGCGAGATGCCGGGAACGACAGGACGGGATGTCGCGGAACGGCCCGAGGCGTTCGTGCTGTTCGAGCGGGGGAGCGTGGTTGCCCGCGTCGTACACGACGAGGCCCGGGTCGAGAGCCGTCGGGCGGAGCGGGAACGAGAGGCTCTGGCCCAGCGCTACGCAGCCTACGCCGCCGGCACCTCCAGCCCAGTCACCTTCGAGCAGTACCTGGAGGTCATGGAGGCGCTCCGTGACTGAGGCGAAGACCTTCGGCCGGCGCATCCTGGCAGCGACGCCCGATGAGGTCGTACGCGCCGAGCAGACCAGTAGCCGTGACGAGCGGTTCCGGCGGGTTGACGAGCTGGCGGCCGCCCTCCTGACCGCTTCCTTCTCGGGGCGGGAGATCGTGAAGGTCGAGCGGAAACCCGTCCCCAAGTCCTCTCTGGTCGTCAACACGGTGCGCCTCGCCCCCGTTGTTGAGCACCAGGGCGCGCTGCTGGTGGAGTCCTTCGCCGTGAAGTCCCAGCAGGCCAGGGGCGCGTGGTGGCTGCCGGACGATGCGTCCCTAAAGGTGGGCTTGCTCAATCTCCCAGCCTCTTTCGTCCAGGGCCGCCGCTTCGCCTACGGCATCGCCCGCGACGACCAGGTCAAGGTCGCGCTGGCCAGTACCCCCGACGCCGTGGCGGTGTGGGCCCTGCTCCAGCCGCTGTTCGCAACGCTTCTGGCCCCGATCGAGTTGCGCAGCCAGAGCGCAGGGACCCTTGCGCCCGAGGAGGCCAAGAAGACGTGGGCGGGTTTGGAGGAGGCCCTCGTCGATCTCGGACTGGACGTCGCCGACCAGCTGGCGGTGCTGCGGTACGGATCAGGCTGGTCGAGGCTGAAGGCCGAGGAGCAGCGTCGGGCCAAGGTGGGGTTCGTAGCACGACTGGCCCCCCAGGTCGGGATCGAGACCGTAAGGCGTTTTCGAGCCATGCGGGTTGGGGAGCTGGTGGCCCGCTACTACGCCAAGGGGAAGCGGGGGGCGCCGACGCAGCGCCAGGTGGTGACTCGTTCTCTGGGGCAGATCGTCGCCGCCCACTTCGGCGGCGACTGGCTCGCCTTCCTCGACTACCTCGAAGTGGCACCTGCGCCGGGGGAGGAGATTACGACGGCTCTGCCCGAGGCTCGCCTGCATGCCACCGGATCCGAGCGCGTGAAGGAGGTGGCTGCGGCCAAGGGGCTGTCCCCCCAGGACGTGGAAGCCATGCTCGCCAGCTTCTACGGCGAGGGCTCGTTGCGCACGCCGGTGGAGCGCCGGGTCGAGGTGCTGCGGCGGTGCTGGGCCGAGGTGGATGCCGCCCATGCGAGCCAGGCATCGGGGATGCCGGCGCTCGGCAAGCCCTACCGGCGCGATGTTCAGCGCACGATGTTCTCCGACGACGTGCTGGCCGACGTCGATGCCCTCTGGGACGGCGAGTGCCTACCCCGCTGGCCCGAGCGCATCGTGAG
>JAUJMG010000590.1 GCA_030446955.1 Thermomicrobiales bacterium | reverse complement strand
TCTCACCCGTAAGGCGGTTCACCTTTATACCTCATCGCCTCGCGGGAGCGTTCGACGCCAGCATGACGCGGCCGCGCTGGGTCAAACCGATGTCTACGTTGTCGGGCAGCACGCTGCCGGAGGCGCGGGGGTGGAAGACGACATCTGGTACTCGGTGGATCTGATGCGTTTCGCCGATGAGGACGCAGCGAACGAGTGGTTCGACCAGACGGAGCGGCGGGTCGGAAACAACACGAACCTCACTGATTTCGAGGTCGACAACGAGGCTCCAACACTTGGCGACGAGTCGATCGCGTACACGGCCGAGTGGGCGGATTCCCCGATCTTCTATCGAACCGCCGTGCTCCGGGTCGGGACAACGGTAGCCGTGGTCGAGATGCAGGGTCCGGAGCGGGTGCCGTCCATCGCTGTGGAAGCCGTGGCTGAGGCGCAAGCAGACTGTCTCGAAGATCGAGCGTGTGAGGTGCCTATGGCAGTGCCCGAGGAACTCGAGGAGTTCATCAGTGACGTGCAGTCGGCGAACCAGGATGATGGCGAGCGTGGTACGACTCCGGAAGCCGAGGACACGCCGGAACCGGGTGCCGACGACGAAGAGACACCAGAAGCAGATGAAACGCCGGAGGCGGGGAGCATCTGACGCCAGTGGAGTGTCAACGATCATCTGATTCCGTGGCGGCCCTTGCCAATGAGGGAACCTCCGGTGCCGCGGCGCCGGGGGTTCCCTCGGGATGACAACACACTCGTGCGAGCGCTCTCGCCCATGCCCGGCATCAGGAGCGAAATGGTCCTGAATCGATGCCCTCATTGGTGTGGAGCGCCTCGAACTCCAGGCACGCTCCGCTCACCGCGTCAAAACCTCGCGATTCCCTGGCATGAGCGGTCTCATGGGCATCCGGATCACGACCAGGCGCGCTACGGTCATCCTGATCCTCATCCTGGACGCGGTCGAACCGGGCGCCTGCCAGCGATGGGGAAGGACATGTGGGTAGCGCGCCGGGTTGAGATTTGAGATCGACGTAGCGCTTTGGTCCATAATGAGGATGGAGCGCCCGCCACGTCAGTACCTGATCTGGAACGGTATCGGCCAGCCCGGTGCGTTCGTGGGTGCACTCTCCGGTGCGCGCGATGATGAGGAGACCTGCCCTCGACGCCCGCTTTCCGACTTCCACAATTGCTTCAGTGGGGTGTGATTAGGAATTGTCGGAGGTGGTGATACCCTCCCGGTCTCTGTTGGCACACGAGACACCGTGGCGCGTGGCCACGGGGAGGGTATCACCGATGGACGATAGCACGTTCCCCGCCGTGCTGGCCGACATTTGCCACGAGCTGCAGGACCTGCTGGGCTGGTTGGGCCACACGTCGGACCTTGACCTGGGCACCGCTGAAACCGAGACCCTGGCCCGCGTGCGGACGATCGGGGCTCGCCTGCTGGAGACCGGTCTCGCCGCCCGTGCCACGGCCGAACGGGGCGCCGGTCAGGTGTGTGCCTGTGGAACCCGGCTGCACCTCGACGGCCATCGGGCGAAAGGGGTGCAGACCCTCGTCGGATGGATCACCCTCTGCCGGGCCACCTATCACTGTCCGGCCTGTGGGATCCGCACCACCCCCTGGGACACCCGCCTCGGGCTCGGTCGGGATAGTCACAGTCCGGGCGTGCGCCGCCTGGCCAGCCGCTGCGGCGGGCTGCTCTCCTTCGCCCAAGCCGCCGCCACGCTCCGGGACGTGGCCGGCATTCACCTCTCCCCCAGCACGGTGCGCACCGTGACCGAAGGCGTTGGCGTTGCGCGCGAGCAGGCGATCCAGGCCGAGATCGCGGCCGCCTGGGAGCACGGCTGGACCGCGCCGGCCGGGCCACCACCCGATCGCTGTTACGTGGCGATGGACGGGGTCTGCATCCTGGGCACCGACGGTCAGGGGCGCGAGGTCAAGCTGGGCCGGGTGGTCCCCGTCCACCAGACCGCTCAGGGCGAGCGGCGCGAGCCAAGCCGGTATGCGGCCGGGGTGGAACCGGCCGACGCCTTCGGGCGCCGCCTGGCGGTCGTCGCCCATGCTCAGCAGGCCGAGGCGGCGCCCAAGCTCGCCGTGCTCGGGGACGGGGCGGCCTGGATCTGGAACCTGGCGGACGAACACTTTCCCCATGCGGTCCAGATCGTTGACTGGTATCACGCCAGTGAACGAGTCTGGACCCTGGGGCGGGCGCTGTATGGGGACGGGACGCCGGAGACGGCGCGCTGGGTGGACCGGCACCTCGCCCGCCTCGCGGCCGGGGAAGCAGCGACCCTGGCCACCGAGTGGGCCGCCCTGCCGGTGCGGGGGGAGGCGGCGACCGTCCGCGATGCCCAGGTCACGTACTTCACCAACCAGGCGTCGCGGATGGCGTATGCGCGGTACCAGACCGCGGGCTGGGACATCGGCAGCGGGATGATCGAGAGTGGCTGCAAGACGGTGATCGGCCAGCGGCAGAAAGGGGCCGGGATGCGCTGGAGCGAGACCGGCGCGCAAACCGTGGCGAACGTTCGGCTCCTGCTCTTCAACGACGAATGGAGCGACTATTGGCAAGCCGCGTGACTGACCCACGATTCCTAATCACACCCAATGGCCCGCCAGGATCTTCGGCCCATCATGAGCGAGATCGCCGAAAATGACTCCGTACATTCCAGCCCTTGGCTTTGACTAGGCGTGTCAAGCCGACATGTTGAGCCAGCCCGGCTTCAGGGTATGGCGAAACCCGCCGACAGAAGCCGGCGCATTCTCTCAAGGCTGTTGACTTTAGATAGGGAGCAGCTACGATACTATCAATTATCGATTAT
>JAUJMG010000127.1:7375-10235 GCA_030446955.1 Thermomicrobiales bacterium | reverse complement strand
CCTTCACACGGCGCGGAAAATCGGAAGCCATCCCGCGCTGCTTGCCAAATGTCGCGTCCGAGATAGATGGCCAGGCCACTGGGTCGGACTCAGTCCCCGGGACACCCCATGTAACGCTATCCGGAGACCGGAACCGGCTCCGTGACCCGAATCTTGGCCGCGATCTCCGCCACCCTGCGGCCGAGGAAGTGCGCGGAGCCGAGAGCGACCGCATCCGGCGGCGTGTGGCCGTTGTTGGAGGTATGGGAGGCGCCGTATGGGTTGCCGGCCTCGAACTGGACGGGGTCAAGGTAGCCCGGCGGGACGATGATCGCGCCCCAGTGGTAGAAGGTGTTGTTCAGGGCGAGGATCGTCGTCTCCTGGCCCCCGTGCTCGGTGCCGGCGCTCGTAAAGCTGGCTGCGATCTTGTTCGCCAGCTTGCCCTGCGCCCACAACCCTCCCATCTGATCGATGAAGAGCTTGAGCGGAGCCGCCGGCAGCCCGAAGCGGGTCGGCGTCCCGAAGACCACCGCGTCAGCCCACTCCAGGTCCTCTTGCGTGGCCTCGGGGATGTCTTGCGTCTCCTCGCGGTGACGAGCCCAAGCCTCGTTGGCTGCAATTTGCTGCTCCGGGGCGAGTTCGCGGACCCGGCGCACACGTACCTCGGCGCCGGTCTCCTCAGCACCCTGCCCCACGGCTCGGGCCTGGTCGTGGGTGATGCCCGTCTGGCTGTAGTAGATGACGGCGACTTTCGGTCCCATGGCGTCCCTCGCTTAGTCCAGGCCGTCCGCACGCGGCCCCGTGCATCCTGGACACAGGTACGCACCACCCGTGCCGTCGGCAGACGGGCAAGGACGCACCGGGATGTGGAACGTTCGACGGAGGAAAAAGAAGGGACGGAGGACTTGGTGCGTGGAGCCTCGGCAGGCGACTGGAGGAGCCTACGTCGCTATAGGCGTTGGCTCCTGCCCCATGCGCTGGCGGACCTGCCACAGCATCAGACGCTCATTCCGAGAGAGCGTCACTAGGAGGAGCTCGAGTCGCTCCGCAAGGATGCGGGCACGGGCCGCGATGAGATCGAAGCCACCGTCGTACGCAACGGCGAAACGCTCACCTTCATACGTGAGGGTCAGCCGCCACCCGTTGCCGTCCACGACAACGCGACCATAGACCGGGTCACAGGTGATGAGACAGCCCCGCCCACGTTCAGCTCCCTCGCTGACCACCCAAGTTCCGAGTTGACGGGCCAGCTCGCTCGCGAGCCACTGCGCTTCCACGGCGCCGCTCCACGGTAACCGGTGAGTCAGCGGCTCCACGCCCGGAGCCTGTGACTTGCCGCCCTTAGATTGGTGATTGATCATCTCGCGTCCACGCAGGATAGCACGGCCAGTGCTGGGACTGCCCGTGGTGCCGATAGTCAAGCCCTGGCCAACTCTGCGACTCGCTGCCCCATCCTCACGTCATGGTCCACAGATTGCACGACGCGTATAAACGAGGGCCAGAGACCCGCCTCAGGCGGCACGGCAGGGAGTCATGGGCGATAACATGGGCCACTCACAGGAAACGCCGCGGGGGATGGGTCTGCGCATCACGGTCTGGAGCGACTATGTCTGTCCCTTCTGTTACCTCCAGGAACCGGTGCTGAGCAGGATTCAGGAGGAGTTCGGCCCCGCGGTTGAGGTCAACTGGCGGTCCTTTGAGTTACGCCCGGAGCCCATTCCGACCCTCGACCCGAACGGGTCCTATCTGCACACCGTCTGGAACGGCGCGGTCTACCCCATGGCGGACGAGCGCGGCATGATCCTTCGCCTACCCCCTGTCCAGCCGAGGAGCCGCAAGGCACTCGAGGCCGCGGAGTTCGCCCGCGACCGAGGACGCTTCGCGGAGATGCACCACGGCCTCTTCCGTGCCTTTTTTGAGGACGGGAAGGACCTGGGCGCCCTCGATGTTCTCATGGACATTGGCGGCGGAGCTGGGCTAGATCGCGAGCAGGTCCGGCAAGCTCTGGATGGCGGGGAGTACACGGATCGCGTGGTTCGGAGCCAGGAGGAGGCCTACGCTCTGGGCGTCGACGCGGTGCCTGCTGCACTCATCGGGCTTGTCGGCCGTCCTCTTCAGGAGGCCGAACTGGTGAGCGGCGCTCAGCCCTTCCCAATCGTGCGAGTGGCAGTCGAGCGGGCGTTACGCCCAACGTCAAGCCGCTCCCCTCGCAATGCAGCGTCGCTGGCACCATAAGCGACCTTTTATTGCGCCGGACGCCATGACCAACGCCCCCAAGTGTCCCTTGGTTTCGCTAAACAGCCAATCCAGGATCGCCGGTCGGCGGCCAACCACTCCTTGCCCGCGTCACCACGGGCGGAAGATGCTTACCTTGAAGGACGACACCTTACGTCCGGCATTGACGTCCAAAGATCTCGAACTCCTAGAGGGCATGGGGGGCTGACCGGCGAGAGCTTCGCCGTCCACGCAAGTGCGAGAGCTGTCATCACGAAGCGGGACCGCACTCCCCTCCTCCATCCGACGGTTCAACTGGCCCACGCTATCTCGCGGTCGCTGATTCAAGCGGGCCGCCACCTCCCTATCCCGTCAATCGCGCGATCCACCTCCTCATGCTCTAGGCACCGACTCGTACCTCGCCGCTGGCGACGAAGGGGCTGGCCACCCCGGAGGCGCTGACAGCACGGACGGCATACGTCTGGCGACCGGGTGGAGGCGCCGTGTCCACCCAAAGCGCGGCCCGCAGCGGCTCAGGCGACAGGCGCTCCGCCGGCACGCCGTCTCGCATCCGGACGACCTCGTAGCCGAAGAAGAAGGGCTCCCGGTTCGGCCCCCACCGCAGGATCACGTTGCCGTCCCGCTGCTCGGCTTCAACCCAATCCGG
>JAUJMG010000127.1:4622-7275 GCA_030446955.1 Thermomicrobiales bacterium | reverse complement strand
CCGGGGTTAGGGTAGTACGTGACCAGGGAGGCAACGTGGGCGTCGCTGACGGTCCCAAGGTGGTAGAGATCGGTGTGCGGAAAGATCCGCTCCCTCCCCGAAAGGACGGTCACATGCCGGTCGCCCAGTAACCGCAGCAGTTCGTAGAACCCATAGGCCGGAACCTTGAGCAGATCGGCGTTCGACCCCACGGACACCTGGGTCATCAGCGAACGGCGGCCGTCGAACGGGGCCTGCACCAGTTGCAGGTTCACATTGTCTGCGGCCGCCATGAACTGCAGATCAGACTCCCAGTATCGCTCGCCGAGTATCCCCTGGATCGCAGCGACGGCCCCGAGTCAGGCGGCCGAGCGGTGGTCCACCCTCGGGGCATAGGGGACTTCGAATCCGACCTTCTCGTCTGCCTCGTTGTTGATCACGGTCAACCCGACGAACCGCTCCACGTCAATAGCCAGTGCCTGGTCGGCGGTGGTGGCCGAAGCAGCGAAGAGACGACGCGGATCCGGCTCGTCGTCCCCGACAGTGCCCTTGCGGTGAAGGGAAATGAAGTCGCAGCGCAGATCCCGGTTTGCCGCAATGAAGTGGAGGAAACGCTCCATCCAGGGTGGGCCGTCCGCCGGGACGACCTCGGGCTTGTAGGCGATGGCAGGCCCGCCAAGCCGGATAGGGATCCCAGCCTCGCCGATCGCCTCCGCCGTGGCGCGGTACAGGGCAAGGTAGTCATCAGGCGTCCCCAGCCAGAACCGCTCGTCGTTCGGCTCGCTCCAAACCTCGAACCACCAGCCGGAGATCGCCTCACCGAAGCGCGGATCGGAAGCAAGTTCGTGGAAAAAGGTCCGGACAAGCGTCTTCCAGTTGTCCCACTTTGCCGGGGGCCGGATCGGCGACGCCGACACCGCCGGGGGGAAGAAACCCAGCACCACGAATGGGACGAGCCCTCGCGTCGTGAGGGCCGCGAGAGCTTGGAAGGTCGCCGAAAAGTCCATCCTCCGGTCGGCCTGCGGCCAGACGCTTCCTCCGCTGTCTGGGATGAAGGATTCCAGCTCGCCAGACGTGAACGTGCCGAAGAAGCGAACGCCGTGGAACGCGCCGGGGGACGCCGCGAGGTTGTCGAGCATCTGCATGAACTTGGGCTGGACAAGCCAATCCACATCGAAGACGCCCACGGTGCCGAGATCCTGCCGCTCGAAGCGACGATCCGCGGCGCCACCGAACCGCACCGAGACCATCAGCCCCGGCCCAGCAGCCGCTCGCGCCTGACGGACCGGGCCGGGACCGACAAAGGGCAGCGCGAGGGCCGCCCGGCGCGAGAACTGCAGCGGACGGCGCGCTCGCCCCCTCGCATCCGGGTCCGGCTGCCGCGTCGAGGCTCTGTCCAGCATCGTCACACCTGCCTCATTCGGCTCGGCTTGTCGAGGCCCCCCGGTAAGCGGACGCCGGTCTCCTCTCTGGTGCCGCCGGTACGCTTCTTCCCCAGGCCCGGATCGGTTCAGACGACACCGTTATACACTTATACACTCCCCGCGCGAGGTCCCATCACGCGGCAACCCTCCTGGCGGAGCGTGCGAATGGGGGCGCGCCATTCGCTGGAAGACCGGCTTGACAGGGCCAGGGACCGGTGTAGCGTAGCGCTCACGGAGCCGGCGGTACCCGGCACGCGGGGCCACGACCTACTGGCTGCCATGCCAAGGTCTATCTCCGCTCCTTGGGCAATGCCGGATGAGCCGGCGGCGGTATGCCAGTCAGCTTGCCCTAAGCCGACGGTGGAACGGCCGGAGATGAGAGACTCGAAAAGGAGTAACCGGGTGAACTGGGACACGGAGGCGGCCCGGCAATTCCATTCCGCCACAAAGTACGTCGCCATGCACGACGAGGCGGGCAACGAGCAGTTCATGATGGGCACGCCCCCAGAGGTCGAAAACCCGATCTGGCAGGAAGATTGGTCGATCGAGCCCTTCCCCTACAAGGTCTACGAGACACTCGACCCTATCCCCATCCCCCGCGATTTCCCCTCGACGGTGATGCCCGCGCTAGAAGCCATCACCCACACGGGCACCGAGCACTCCCGTGACATGGTGCCCGATCTCGCGGCTCTGGCCCAGATCGCGCTCCTCTCCAACGGCATTCTCAAGCGGGGTGCCCACCGGCCAGGCGGCGAGATCGTCGAATACCGCGCCTCCGGCGGCACCGGCGCCCGCTACCATCTGGAACTCTATTTCATCTGTGGTGACCTTCCAGGGCTCGACGCGGGCATCTACCACTACTCAGCCCAGGGCCATTCGCTGCGCCAACTGCGCGCCGGCGATTACCGGTCCATCCTGGTCGAGGCGACTGGACGCGAGGAGGCAATCGCCACCGCCCCGGTCGTGTTAGTGATGACGAGCACCTTCTGGCGCAACGCCTGGCGCTACAAGGGCCGTGCCTACCGCCACGCCTTCTGGGATGCCGGGACGACCTTTGCCAATATCCTCGCCCTCGCGGCCTCAGCTGAGCTGCCGACAGGGATCGTCTTCGGCTATGCCGACTCGGCTGTCAACGCCCTGCTCGGGATCGACGGCCGGCGCGAAGCTGCCCTTGTTCTCTGCGCGATTGGCCGCACCAGCGCGGCGATGCCGCCGGCCCCAGAGGTTGGACCGCTCGACCTTCCCACGCG
>JAUJMG010000127.1:0-4522 GCA_030446955.1 Thermomicrobiales bacterium | reverse complement strand
GATACCCCGATCCCATTCGAAGCCTTCTCCACCCTCCTCGATCGCTCGGCTCGGGGCTTCGCGGCCGACTGCCTGGCCACCGGGTCGCTTCCCCTACACGACCAGTACCTTATCGTCAACAGCGTCGACGGGTTGGCTCCAGGCGTCTACCGACTGCATCCCAGCGAGGCGGCGATCGAAAGGGTGCAGCGAGGCGAGTTCCGCCGCCAAGCCCAGCGCCTCGCCGTCGATCAGGAGTATGCCGCTAACGCCCACGTCAACAGCTATTACCTGACCGAGCTTGATCCGGTGCTGAAGCAGTACGGCAATCGCGGCTACAGGGTCGCGCAGCTCGAAGCCGCACTGTACGCCAGCCGGCTCCACCTTGGGACCCACGCCCTCGGCCTCGGTGCCGTCGGCTCGACCTCGTTCGACGACGAGGTGGTCGAGTTCTTCACGCCAGGCACCTCCCGGGCCAGCTACATGTTCGTCGTTGTCTTCGGCAAGCGCCGCCGCCCGACCTCCTAACTGACCGTCGTCCCCTCGCTCCATCGCCCCATCGTGGACAAGCGGAGGTGACGAAATAGGTGGGGCACATCCCCTGACCCCACCGCTCCCCAAGCCAGTCGAGGCGGAGCCAGCGCCGGCGGAGTTTGGGCTCCTTGCCCTTGGTGTCGGCCACGGTTCCGAGAGCGGCCCCGCACCGCTCGCTCCAAATTCAGCGCCAGCAGCCGCACCAGAATCGTGTCCTCCTCCGTAGCAGCCGGATCTGGATCGTCCAAGCCGGAGACGGCCCATACGGCACGGTCGGCGTGGACCAGCCAGGTCGGCCGCTGGTTGTAAAGGTTGATCAGGGACCCTTTCATCAACTCCGCAGCGTCCGCCCCCTCCGGATCCAGCCAGGCCCGCCGCCAATCCCTCGATCTCCTGCCTGGTGAGCGGTACCGAGTCGATCTCGACAAAGAGCCCGCCGTTGAACCGCTCCACCCGCCGGTACGCCACTGCCCCGCCGTCTCGCATCGCCCCCAGCAGCGTCCTCACCTGGGCCGGAAACTCCTCTGGGTAGCGGGAGCAGCCGGCCAGCAGGTCGCTGAACAGCGCCCGCGACGGCATCCCTGCGTCCTCCGCGAACAAGCAGAACAACAGTTGGACCAGGAAGTGGGCCACCCCACTTGGCTCCTCGCCCCCGGTCAGCGTGGCCGGGTCGGTGAAGATTGCCCGCAGCACCCGTAGGTTCGCCGGCTTATCCAACGTCGTCAGGTCAAACCGGTAAAGGTCCTGCGCCGTGCTAGTGAAGTTGGTCCGCACCTTGAAGCGGTCCAGGTCGCAGACCTCCAACAGGGGCGGGTTCTCCAGGTCGTCCCGGTAGAACTGGAGCTGTCGATAAGCGGCGGCCAGGTCGGCGTGGTGCCCCTTGTACTCGCAGGCGAAGTAGCCCCGCCGCCAGACGTCGACCCGGCCCTTGCCGCCGGTCGCCTTGGTTGTTCCCTTCTCGAAGGTGGACCATGCCCCTATCGGGTCTGCCTCGACCGGCGTCGGCACGTGGAACAGCGCGCACAGATCGTTGAAGTGCGACTGGCTAGCGGATGGCTCGGTCAGGGTGACACTGGCCCACTTGGCGCACGACTGCTGAACATTCATCGGGTCCCATCCACCCCAGGCGTTCCACGGCGCCGATATACCCTCCGAACCCCGACTATGGTCCTCACCAGGTGTTGGTCAAGGTCCGCTCAGGACCTTGCGCTTCACCCTTGGCTCGTCGGATTCTGAACGGTAAGGATCGAATACTGGGAACAACCCACTATCGAATCGGCAAAGCGACCCCTTTCCGATCCGGCACCGTGACCGGTGACCACCGGACTTCAGCCACACCCTCACTAGTGGACGAGAAGGTGGCGCGTCCGCTGAAGCGGGCGCGCCTACGAGGAGTTGCACCGGACGCCCCGGAGAGGCGTCCGTCACGGACCAGCCCGCTAGGTACTTTCCCTCATGCATGGTCGTTGCGCTCCGGCTATTCTTGTCTCTCTTGATACGACCCGTGGGAACGTAGCTGGGAGGGTTTCTCCGTGCGCCGTCTCACCGTGCTCCTGCTCCTGATGGTTGCCGCCACCGGCCTCCCCGCCCTCGCCGGCGCCCACCCCGTCGACACGATCCCTCCCGGCGCGGAGCGCGCCACGATCGTTAAGGCCCTTGATGGCGACACGATCCGTGTCTCCGTCAACGGCAAGGGCCGCACCGTCCGCCTGGTCCTGATCGACGCCCCCGAAACGCGGGACCCGAACGTCCCCGTCGAGTGCTTCGGCGAGGAGGCCGCCAAGCGCTTGCGGAGGATGCTGCCCAAGGGGCGGGTCGTCTACCTGGAGAAGGATGTCTCGGACAAGGACCGCACCGGCCGCTCCCTGCGCTACGTCTGGTTCAAGGGCGTCAAGGGGGGCGTCTTCCTGGCGAACGAGATCATGGTCTGGGAGGGCTACGCCGCCCTCGCCACCGTCCTCCCAGACGTCAAACACATCGACCGAATCCGAGCGATGGAGCAGGACGCGCGCGCCGATGATCGGGGGCTGTGGCTGGCGTGTGGCGGTGTTGACACCCCGCTGACGGTGGCGTCGGCGCCCGAACCGGCACCCGCCCCGCCGATCGCTGACTGCAGCGCGTTCGCTTCCTTCGAGGAGGCCCAGGTCTACTACGCGGCCAACCCTGGCGCCACCGACCTCGATCCGAACGGCGACGGGCGGGCCTGCGAGGTCTGGTTCGGCGTCGACGCCGTGCCCACTGCCAGCACGAGCGGGGAGAGCGGCGGGGGCGCCGTAAGTTGCGCCGACTTCGCGACCTGGTGGGATGCTCAGGCCTACTACGATGCTAGCGGGGGCAACTACGTCGACAACCTGGACGCGGACTACGACGGGACCGCCTGCGAGGACCTCTACTGGCGGGACGTCGGGAGTTCCTCCAGCGACAGCGGTTCCAGCGACGGGGACAGCTCCGCAGACGACCCGACCGGGGGCGGGGGCCAAGCTGGCTTCGGTGGGTTCGACGGAGTCGACTACGACTGCTCCTCTTTCGGGTGGGACCAGGCGGCGGCCACTGCCTACTTTCTCGGAGACGGGGGCAGTGCCGGCAACAACGTCGACGGCCTGGACGACAACCACAACGGCGTCGCCTGCGAACCCGGCGAGGGTTAGCAGTTAGCAGTCCCCCGGAGGGTCATCGTGCTGGCGGGCACCACCGCTCAGTCCGGCGCCAGGCGCTCAGATTGCGCCGGAGTAGTGGCCTTCCTCCCGCTCCCCCGTGGCGTTGCGGGTGACGACCGCTTCAACGGCACCGCTTTCCCGCCGGATAAGAGCGTGTGATGGACGATGGGCCACGACGGCGACCTGACAACGATGGAGCATCAAACAGGCAAAGGTGACGAAATGCAGCCCCGCGACCGTTTTCGGCAACCGTTCGTCGTCGCGGCGAGGCGGCGAACCTGGCTTGCCCAGACGAACGAGTGCTGGCCGACTCAGCGCCGGGGCAGCAGCACGAAGCCGCGCTTCGCTTCCGGCATGACGACTTCCAACCGGATGCCGTGCGCCGCGGCGACTGTCCCTTCGTCCCCCGTGAAGCCCTAGTCGACGAAGGCCAGCGGTACCGACTACCCCCCGGTCGCGCCTGGATCGGCTCGGCCAGCCGCCTCACCTGCGCCCGGTCCTGAGCGTTGCTGGGCATGACGTGCAGGGTTGGGACGGGGCCGATGGTGTCGACAGCGGCGTGGACCTTGGAGCCTTTCCGGTACTTGGCCCCGTCGTAACCGCCGCTGCCGCCGCGCTCCGGCGTTGATTGCTGACTGCGGCCGTCCAGGACGGCGGCCGTCAGCTCCAGTACCCGCCCCTCGGCCAACCGCCACAGGGTGCGCAGGTCATGGACCATCGCCGCGAACACCCAGGCCCGCGAACCTCTAGGCGGGTCCTGCCGGCAGACCGCCGGCTAGGGCGGCAGGTCGTGCGGCAGCAGGTGCCACGGCAGGCCGTTGAAGACCTCCGCAGGTTGCGGCGTCGTTGGGGGCGCCTTAGTCCATCAGGGTCAGGGCGGGGGCCACGAAGGCCCATTCCTCCGTCGCTCAGGTCGCCAGGATACGGCTTGCACGTTTCCATCCCACGAGCCGACCCCCAAGTCCATCACAGGTCCTAGCGCCAGTCCGCCGCCCACCTCTCGGCGTGCGGCATGCCGCTGGCAAGGAGCGCCCCGCGGGTAATCTTCCGATCTAGCGGCGCCCGTCGCAGGTCGACAGAGAGCTTCCTGGCCCTGCGGTGAGCGAGCACCTCGTACTCCACGCGGAGTCGAGTTGTGGCAGCCGCCCAGCATGGTCTCCACACGGAAGCGGCGAACGGCTCCAAGGATCCAGGTGAAGACGACTCCTTCAGCACCCCTACCGGCAGGGAGCCCGCCTCTCCGCGCGTCGCGAGCCCGTTCCTACGCGGATTGCGAAACTAGTCCTCATCCTCGGCGGCTTCCTCCGCGTCCTTGGCAGCCTCCTCGGCAGCTTCCTCCGCGTCCTTGGCAG
>JAUJMG010000589.1 GCA_030446955.1 Thermomicrobiales bacterium | reverse complement strand
GCCAGTCGCTGGACCGGCACGCCACCTACATCGTGGCCACCTTCGTCGCCGGCTCTAGCCGTGGCGACACCGCCCCGCCGGCAGGGCATCGCTGACGTGATGGGTACGGAGCGCCCTACCAGTAGGGCGCTCCGTAAACCCAGCTCGGGGCGCTGAGGCTCGTCGATCCGACTCGACTTGACGCAAGAAGAACCGGCATTTGGTGCGCCGAGACCCGATCGACGCCATTACGGGCTGGTGCTTGACGTCGGCTCCCACGGGACAGGCTGGAGGGCTCAATCTGTACGCGGGCGCGCCCACACACATGGCTGGAAGGTCACCGCCAGGGACCAGAGACTGAAGAAGGGACTTGTCGAAAGCGGTATCGAGCGGGTGCTCCGAGACGCTGAGGAGGCACTCGACCTCGAGCATTGCCCGGAGATCGCCTTCCTCTCTAAGGAGGGGAAGCTCCTGTACACCGATTACAGCGGCGCCGTCCCGAGCAAGGAGGCCTTCCGATCCCGTCTGGATCTGCTGGTTCGCGTCGAGGGGATCAACCGGGAGGTGAATGCTTCATGAGCGACGGTCTCGCTGATTTTGGAGACGAGATCGCGATCTTGCACGCCCAGAAGCACGGTGTCCGCGAGATCGCCCGCCGCATCGGACGTTCCCCGTCGACGATCTCTCGTGAGCTGCGCCGGAACGCCTCGACGCGCACAGCCGGGTTGGAGTACCGAGCGACCACAGCGCAGTGGCACGCCGATCGGCGAGCGAGCCGGCCGAAGGTGTCGAAGCTGGCGGCGAATTACCAGCTGAGCGACTACGTCCAGGACGGCCCGTGAACATCGGAACTGGATCCGGCGCTACCCGCAGTACTCACCTGCGCCGCCATTGCGAGGGAGTTTTCGTCGACACGGCCAGCGGCAAGTTGGCACGGCGCCCAGCGCTCGATCAGGCGCTTCTCGTCAGCCGGTCGGGCGACCAGCTTGTGGTCACCAAGCTCAATCGGCTGGGCCGCTCGCTGGGGCGCCTGATCGCTTTTTCCCGTGACCTCCAGGCCCGTGTTGAAGACCTCGTCGTGCTGGACCAGGGCATTGCACCGGTGGGCAGAAGGCCAAGCTCACGCCCCGCCAGGTCAGGATCACCAAGAGATGTACGACGAGGTGGACCCGGACGGCCACCAGGCGCACACGGTGCAGCACCAAGCCGAGGAGTTCGGCGTGACACGACCGACGATCTACCGCCACCTCCAGCGCCGGACCGGATGAAGCCAGGAGGCCCTGCACGGCCCGTTGGATCAGTCGGTGTCCTCCTCGGGGCTGTCGGGGTCTCGGAGCGCACGGCGGCCCGCCATCTGGGGCAGCTGGGAGGAGTAGTGGCCATGGACGTTGAGGTGCCGCCGCATGTACGGCGACAGCCGGGCAACGTCTTGGTCTCGCACCGGGTAGCCGTCTGCCCGCAGCCGGTTCAGGGCGGCGTCGAGGTAGACGGTATTCAGCAAGTTGGAGTTGTTGGGGTAGAGAGCCAGTGATGATCGGCGGCGTGGTCAACTGGGATCCTCTCGTGCGTCTCGCGGGCGTGCTGGCGGTGCTGGTGCCTCTAGTCATGCTCGTGACCAAGTGGGAAAAGCGCTCCAAGGACAAGGCGTACGACGCGGCGTGGAAGGAGGTCTGCCACGTGCTAGCCGATCGTCACGTCCACGAGGGAACAATGCTCCGAGGAACCTGGAAAGGCCGGAGTTTCGTGTCCTCGGCCATCGAGTACTTGGCCGGCCAGTACGCCGGGACGGTCAGCCACTACCGGGTGACGATGACCCCGGCTCGAAGTGGCCCGGCGTGGGAGATGAAGGCGTCAGACGGGTGGGCGCTTCGCACGAACAACCTCCTGACGCAGCAATGCCTCTTGGACGCGGGCCTGGGGCGGGCCGTCGAAGAAGTCATGGAGACGGTGGCTCATGTCCGGGCCGGCGCCCGGCTCTCCTATGACCCTCGGGAGAGAGAGGTCGTGTTCCAGGACGGCGTGGGCCTCCCGCCTTGCCCGCAGGACTTCGCCGCTCACCTCGAACTCGTCCGGCGGACGGTCGAGATCAGCGAGACCCTGTCCGCCCAGGCCCCGCATGCGGCCGCAGGTCCGATACGTCCCCACCTGCGCGTGGGGTCGCCTCCTCTCCTGGTCCTGGGGAGCTTCTTCCCGGCCGCGCTAGCCGGGCTCGCGTTCGGCGAGAACTGGCCCTGGACCTACGCACTCCTGCCAATGGCTCTCGTCACCCCGCTGCTGTGGAAGGTGCGCATCGGCCGACCTTGAGGCACCGGGTAATGATGCGGGCGCCGGTCGCACGAGCGGAATCGGGCGTGCCGTCTTGGCCTTTGGTTGCCGGCTGCTGAGGCTTCGGAGCTCTCCACACCCAGCAGCCCGCCGATGTCATCCAGTGCGGCGGCAACATGGGCGTCGAGGTGGGTGTCGACGCCGCCCGGGATCGAGCGCGTGCCTTCTACAATGGTCATCACCATCCCTCTTCTCTCTCTCTCAAATGGTCAAGGGGTGGCACACGCCGCCACGCGTGTGCGGCGGCGGTGTGATCGCCCTTTTGGCGCAGGGCGATCAGCGATTGTTTGTGACGTCTTTCTATGAGCCATGGGCCCATCTCGTATGAGTGCAATGCCGATCCCAACGCACTTCGGGCCGACGTTGCTGGCATTGGCACCGAGGGCAGGGGCCTACCGGCACGCGGGAGGTAGGACCGAAGGCCCGCGCAGAATCGGCCAGGAGCGTGATTGTGTCTCAGGCGAGGAAGAGTTCCGCTCTTTCGTTGCACGATGCAGCGGGGTGCGGGGT
>JAUJMG010000588.1 GCA_030446955.1 Thermomicrobiales bacterium | reverse complement strand
ACCTCCTTCGGAGATCAACCGGAAATCAACGACTGCCGCGGTGGCGAGGTGACAGATTACCTTCTGGCTGCGGATCCCGCGGCAGTCACGCCCGTTGCGGTGTCCTGCCGTAGGGAGTACCGGACGTTGCAGGCGCCCATCATCTCGGCGTCGTGGGTCGCTACCACAACGACACAGCCTTGCCGTGCGAGCGAGGCGAACAGCTCGATGACTCTCGCACGATTACCGTCGTCAAGGGATGCCGTAGGTTCATCGGCGAAAATGACGCGCGCGTTCTTGTAGATCGCACGAGCAATCGACAGGCGCTTCTTCTCGCCCCCGCTCAGATGCGCGGCCAGCTCGCCCTCCCGCCCGCTCAGACCGGTTTCGTCGAGCGCGACCTGCACGCGGCGGCGGTCGCCCACGACGCGCGAACCGAAGACGCTCTTGGCCATGGTGACGTTGAAGGCAACCGATTCTTCCTCGATCACGCCGTAGTCCTGGAGGACGAACGCGGCGTGGTCCTGCCAGAAGCGCCGCCGTTGCCACGACCGCCAACCCGTGGTGTCCGTCCCATCCACCAGCATGCGACCCCGTGTCGGTCGCTGCAAGAGGCCCAGGCAGTGCAGTAGCGTGGTCTTGCCCGAGCCGCTGGGGCCGTCCAGCGCGGTCAGGGTCCCGGGAGCACAACCCAGGCAGGCCCCATGGACGATTTCGCGGCCATCGATGACCACGGTGACCTCGTCGGCTTCGATGTTCATCGCGTCGCGGTTCCTCCTCCCTGGTTACATCCTGCGCAGGCTGACGTTGGCGAAGGCCCAGCGTGCGGCCAGGAGATGTGTCAGCGGCGCGATGAGCGACGCGGCCACCGCCACGCCCGCGACGAGGACGCTGCCCTGCCAGCCGCGGACCAGGATGACCAGCGCGGTCAGCGCGGCACCGACGCCCCATTCTCGGGCCACCCGGTCGGTCAGGATCTCCCACCAGGACTTCCCGGCAAGGCGCAAGGGGAAGTCGCGCCGGGCCTTGAGCACGGCCGCGATGAACGCCCCGATCGCGGCGGACACGACCAGGGCCACGATCAGGGCCGCGAAAGAACCCGCCCGCAGCCAGGCGAAGTACGCCGCGAATTGCGCGCGCAGGATACCCTCCTCGGCGACGTACTTCACCTGGACCCTGCGCTGCAATCCGTGCTCGGTGATCAGCGCCTGCGTCGGCCCGAGCCCCGTGAACACAAGATTCCTGGATGACGCCGTGGCCGCGAGGAAGCTATCGTTGAACAGCTCGTGCAAGCCCGGCACGACGACGACGAGCGCGTCGGCGGGGAACACCAGCTCCCCGCCGACGACCGCGAGGGGGAGCTGGATCGGCCCGGCACACCGGTAGAACGCGACCTTGTCCAGCATCGCGGCGGCGGCCAGGCGATCGCGCGACGACAACTCCATCTGCGCACCGAGCCACCGTCTGGCGCCGTCCGGAACCTGATTGAGGGGTAGCGGGACCAATCCGGGCGTCGGCTGGCTCCCTCGTGTGTCGCCACCCCGACCCGTGGTCAGCATCAGGTCAAGCCAGCGCTGGTTGACCAGTGCCACGTACTCGTACGGGCCGAGATCGGAATTGTTCAGATGATCGTCGGTCAGCGTATACGACAGGGCGACCGCGTTGCGCGCCTCCGCGTCCTGGACGACGAGACCCACGCCGGGCATGAGCGCTTGGAAACCACGCTCGCCCGTCCCCGCGGGAAACGAGAGCACCACTTGATCGGCCAGGGACTTCCATTGGGCCTGCTCGGCCGCGGCGTCCTGCGCCCGTGTGTAGGCCGTGAATGCGGGGGCGACCGCCACGAGAACTAGGGAGAAGGTGGCCGCTTTCAGGACGACCGCACTCGTCCGCAGGCTCTTGACCGCTGGCTCGCGCGCCGCGAGCATCGTCGCACTGGGCCAGGAGGCCACGGACAGCACCGCCGCGCCCACCATCGTCGTGAGCACCACGATGGCCTCGAACGTCAGCAGCACGTTGGCGTAGTAGGGCACGAAGCCCCAGCCGTGAACCAGACCCACAGAGAGCACGGCGACCACGCCGCAGATCACGGCGGCGGCGGACATCGCCGCCAGGAACCCGACGAGGTCTTCGTACTGTATGCGCCACGTCGAGACGCCCGCCAGCACGCGCAACGCCCGCCCCCTGGCCTTGACCGAGAGCCAGTACAAGACCAGGGAGACCATCAACGCGGCGGCGGCGAGGAGGCTCATGCCGAAATCGCTCTGTCTCACCAGGAGCTGCAGGGTGCTGCTGAGGGTGTCATCGATCCACCTGTTGGCGATCCGGTGCGTCGTCAACCAGGCCTTGAACTCGGCGAGGTGGGTCGTGTCGCCCGTCACCAGATACTGGCCGCTCGCGTAGGAATGCGCCAGGGCTGTGCGATCCCTGATCCGGGCGTCGGGCTGATCCCCGAAGCGCCGGATCGTGTCCGGAAGGTGGTCTTGATCTCCCACCACCACGAAGACCTGGCCCGACTGGTCGCCGCTCAGATCCGGGGCCACCTTGACCAAGCCGATCCCCAGACGGTCGCTGAGCATCCCGAGCTGCCGAAATGCCTCCTCGTCCGGCATGCCGGACTCGCTGAAGTCGAGACGAACCGCGGCCTTGGCCCCGAGTTCCACCGGTACGAACCGGTCATGAAGATCCGTAACGATCCCGACCACGACGGCCAAGAGAGCGAACAAGACTGCCGAGACCGCGACGACAATGCGCTTATGCACGACCCTGTTCCTTGCTTCCGCTTCGGGATCTACAGCGTTTTGCAGGGGAGTGTGATAGGGGTTAGGGTGGAAGGAGGGCGAGG
>JAUJMG010000587.1 GCA_030446955.1 Thermomicrobiales bacterium | reverse complement strand
TCGATCCATCCCGACCGATACCGTCCGCATCTGACTCCGTCTGAGCGGAGCCGACACGTGCCGGAGGGCCGCATCCCACGATGGTTGGGTTACGACGCAGGCCACCAACCGTTGGGATCGCCGAAACGAGCTAACGCGCCCCCCGACGTGGCGAACCGGTCCTGCCAGCGGTTGATCGAGGCCGTCGACGCCAGGAGTTCGACACGATGCTCCCCACCGCCAATAGCGCCAGCAAACCCAGTGCGGCGGCAATCCAGGGAACGAGCGAACGACCGTCATCAATCGGTGACCCGGCCACAAACCGGGAGAAATGATCGACGGGGGCGGCCACGGCCTCCGGGCGCAGCAAGGAGCCATCCAATCGCTGCAGCCGCTCTTCCTCCACCCTGTAGATCGCCGTCTCGGACGGTTGCTCGCCCGTACCCAGCGCCAGACTCAACTCCACGGGGTCGGCAGGTTGCACTACGGGAGTGCCGTCCGCCGCCTCGACCGTGATGTCAAAGGCAGTTCCCGGCACCAGTTCGACATCGGCCAACACCGGTAACCACGAATCCGGCACCGGGCGGATCCGGACCATGACCGGCGCATTGAACGCGCCAGGCGGCACGTTCAGGGTTGCACCGCCAGGACTCGTTAGCGTTCCGCCCTCGGGACCGATGGTCGCCACAACCTCGTTGCGCACCGGCGTCTCAGTCGTGTGAGACGGCGTTGTCGGCACCACGGGCGACGTCGGCATACTGGGCAGGGAAGCCGTTGTCGGAGCTGGAGATCCGACGAGTTCCAGCGTATCCCGGACCGGATCAGGGATGGGTGTCGGCGTGTCGGTGCCTCCCTCCCGTTGATCAGTCATCGGTCCCGATGAACCCCCAGAACCACCTGTTCCATCAGACAACTCAGGCGGAGGGGGCGCCTCAGGGACCATCTGCTCTTCTCGGTCCGCACTGCCACGCTCTGGAGCATCCGCCGCCGACAGACCCGAGGCGTCATCCCCGCCGTCAACCCTGGAGCTACCCGATCCAGCAGCAGAGCCGGACGCACCCGTGTTGACCGGCAACTCGGCGACGGGAGGCTCAATCTCCTCCTCCAAGGGGGCCGTCGTCTCGACCGAATCACCGGCGCCATCCTCAATGAGAGCGTCACCGGCTGGGGCTGATTCGGGGAGATCGGCGGCTGGCTCAACGTCAATGGCACACTCCACCGTCTCGCCGCTGGGGTCAGTCGCATACACGTACGCGGTGATAGGCGTCCCGACATCGGGAACCTGCCAGGCAAGGGATGCGGCGTCGCCATCAGACAACGAGCCCACCAGTGTCCCGCCGCCATCCGCGCCGGGGTCAAACAGCGTGTTTGGCGCCTGGCTGGGCCACCGGCCATGGGTGACATCCATCACCAGACTGCCGCTGCCGTACAGCGTGATGGTGGCTAGGTCGCCCCCCGTCGCAACCGCCGGGCAATCAAGCGATGCGGAAATCGGCTCCGGCTCGATCGACGCACCGAGGACTAGGGTAGACGCGGACGCCAGCCACTCCCCACTGTCGGGATCGACGACGGCAAAGGTGACGGTCAGGTCCTCAGTCGTCTCAGGGGCCCGCCACTCGATCGCAAACCCGCCAGCGCCCGCGTAGCTGCTCTCCCCAGTCTCCGAGAAGACGCCGGCGTCCGCCCTCAGGAGCGCTCCGCTGACCCCGTCTACTCCAACGGACGCGATCTCTCCTGATTCGACTGTCTCAGGCACACCGAGGGCCGGCGCGGGAATCTCAACCGGCGCTTCCGCACCGTCACCGCTGCCTGTGCCATCATCCCCGCTCGCGTCGTCGCTGCCCTCTCCGCCGTCCCCGCCCCCACCATCGATAACGCCATCGTCGCTGCCGCTGCCGTCCTCGCTGGTGTCGTCCTCACCGCTGGGATCGACGGGGGGCGTCAGAACCTCAAGAGCGTTGGCGAGAGACAAGCTGTCGGTCTCGGCGAGGCTCTGACTGTTGACGGAGTAGACCACGTCGTCGACTTGCCAGTAGATCAGGTCATACGCGGGCGTCAGGTCGTGGTAGGCGGGGTAGCCCTGCACCTCCGCGTTTTGCACGAGCTGATTGTTACGGTCGTACCAGGAGAAATCAGGGATGGCCCCGCCGACAGTGCCGGTGATTTCGAGGAAGGTCGGAGGCCCGCCGGGCAGCATCCAGTAGAGGCTGTAGTAGCCGGAGCTGGCCGTGACCCGTGGTTCACCCGAGAAGGGCGCCGGAACCCACCCCGGCACAAGGACATTGAAACCCAGATCCAGCCTGGCAGCCGTGTCCCCGCTCATCCATTCAGGAGCCGCCCTCATATCGCTGGAGGCTGATGGCGGACCAGGGGCGGCGGCGGCAGGAGCCGCCGAGTGATACGCACCGACCAGGAGCGCGAGGACCAACAGCAGCGCGAGCAATCGCCCGTGCGCCTCTATCAGTCCGTCTCGTCCCACGGGCATCGTCCTCTCGGTGCGGCGGCTTGGAACGAGCCCTCCAGGCAGAGACCAGGCCAGTGAAGCCATCCGGAACACTGCCGCAAAGGGGCGAGTAGCTAAGGTACCACCCGCGCCCGTCCGTTGACGACAAGGCACCGCTCCGCCATGACGAAAAGCGGAAGCGGCAGGCGCCGAGTTCGGAGGGCAGCGGCAGGATGTACGGGGGAACTGGCAACCGGCGAGCCCGGAACGTCCTAAAGGAGCGCGCCGCGGCCGGACGGCAGCTGCACCACGCTCCGACCGGCTCAGTCCCTCCCGCCGCCCCGGCCCTTGTTGTCGTTGTCCTTCTTGTCGCGGCCTGATCCGGGACCGCGGCTAACGTCGT
>JAUJMG010000126.1:4621-10287 GCA_030446955.1 Thermomicrobiales bacterium | reverse complement strand
ACGCACCCGGGCCGGGATTCCTGCCATGTCAGCTTCCGTCAGTGTTTGACCGTAATCGGTAATGGACCAAACACCTCTACTGCTGTTATCCAATGCGCCGACGGCCCTTAAGTACGTTCGCGCCCACGCCATGCGATAGCGAATTTCCGTTTGAGGACCATCTCCGTGCAGCGCATTCAGTTGGTTCTCTGTATACCCTGCGATCTCGATGGCTTTGTCCTCAATTTCTTGGTTAGAGCCAGAATTGCCGAGGCTTTTGATGGCTTGGAGCGTAGGCCAGAGCATCTTGTCATAGGAAGGAATACCGAGGTCTTTAGCATTTTCAGCAAGCATGCTGGCCTGCTCCTTTGCGCCGCCCGAAGACCTATGCCGCAGAGCCGGCACTCCAGCATCCGCTATGGACGGACACCATCGTGGTGAGGCCGAGGTGTAATCCTATGATGGCTACATGTACCCGTATAGAGGAGCGAGGATGCCGCCCAGCAGCGTCGAGACGCATCATTCGAGTGTTGACGACGAACCGGGGAGTTTTCGGTTGTGGTAGCCCGGGTGCCGAGTGGCCGGTTCATTGATGCCATAAACCACGTCGTTACCACTCTAAGGGCGATCGTGTCCGCCAACAGCTTGAACTGGATTCCCGCTCCTGACTCGCCGCCAGGGGGACGCTCACGTCCCTTCGCGGTCGTGCCGGATCTGGAGGAGGCGCTCGATCAGCGTCTCCTCGTCCAGCACGATGCCGAGGGAGCGTTGCAGGCCGCCGACGACGAACTGGTTGACGTAACCCGCCTGGTTGTCTGGGCCGGCCTTAGTCGGGTCGGGAAGGGTGCGCAGACGCATGTCGGTCGCGAGGCCGATTACCCCGTAGTAGCGGGCCGGGTCAACATGGCGCGCGAGGCAGTCGAAGTAGCCCGCCTCCCACATCGTGCCGGAATCCTCGCTGACCTGGCAGAGGTAGACGTTGGAGGCTTCCAGCGCCTCGATGTCGGCCTGGTAGATCTTCTGGCCCGTAATATCCGTCCGGGTCTTGTCGTTGATTGGCTCGCTCTCGTTCGGGCAGTAGACGGCGAACCCGTGCTCGCGCAGCCGCCGCGCCAGCGCCAGGTTGTAGGCCACCTCCGCCGCCACGAACATCGGCCCCCCCAGGTAGACCTGCATCCGCTCCTCCCGCTGGCCGCCCTGCCTCAGCCCGCCGACGCGATCAACTCGACCTCGTTGCCATCTGGATCGTCGACGTACATCGTGCGGGAGAGTAGGATCGGGTGCTGGCCCGTGCGAACGGTGAATCCCTGGGCCTTCAACGCGGCCCCGGCCGCATCAAAGGCCTCCGCCGGCACCGCCAGGGCCAGGTGGTGAAGTGTTCGGGGCGCGACGAAGTCTGCCGCGTCCGGCGGCAGGGGCACCAGCACGACCAGCGCCGGCAACTCCGACGAGGCTGCCCCTGCCTTCAGAAAGACCGGCCCGGGCCGGTCCAGCGGTGAGATCGGCGCCAGTCGGAGCAGATCACGGTAGAACGCCAGGGCTCGCCCCAGGTCCCGCACATTCAGCACGACCTCCGCCAGCCCGACGATCCGAACCCCGTGCGGCCCGCCGTCCATCACCTCGGTGCCTCCGCTCCCCGGCCGCATCTACGCCTGCCGCTTGAGCACCCGCTCGATGGTGTCTAGCAAATCCGTGAGGTCGAACGGCTTCGGCAGGAAGGCGGCGACGTTGGGATCGAGGAGGTCGCGCTCGACCGCGGCGCTCATCATCACCACAGGCGGCGCGTGGCCGTTCCGGCTTTCCCGCATCCGGCGGAAGACTTCACGGCCGTCCAGGCCCGGCATCATCACGTCCATGATCACCAGATCCGGTCGCTCCAGGGGGAGGAGTTCCAGGGCCCGTAACCCCGTGTGGGCGGCGACGACGGCGTATCCTTCATCCTCGAGCAGGGCGACTACCACGTCTCGGATCGTCGGCTCATCGTCGACGACGAGGATCTTCTTCGCCGGCCTCATCGGCCCCCCCCGCCGCTGCGGTCAACTGCCGTCATTTGGCGGGCAACGCCGGTGAGCACCGCCTCAGCGGTCGAGAACGTGGACGCCACCTCAATGCCATGGGCGCCGATCCGGAACTCGCGGATCGCAGTGTCGTAGGCGCCCTCCCGCACTTTGATGATGGAGATGAGGCGGTGGAGCTGCGAGCGCAATTCGACGTAGCGCAGGAGCAGGGCGTTATCGGCCGCCGTTGACGCTGCCGGAATCGGCACCGTCAATTCCGGGCCGAGGATGGTCCCGGCCTCCACGGACATTAGTGACGTCACCCCAGCCGAGCGCAGCCGATTGGTCAGAGTAGTGAGGAAGGGAAACAGTCGTTCCGGCTGGAGCATCAGCCGCTGAACGTCGTTGAGGGCGTCCAGGAAGAACCGTCGCGGGTGGTGCGTGTCGACCTCGGCGAACACATGCTGCGCCCAGGCGTCGACCGGCATTTCCACCGGGGCGTTCCACACGATCCGGACCGTGCCCTCCCTAACGTGCTGGCTCAGGTCCAGACCGACGGCCTCTGCCTTCTCAATGAGGCGGGACGGCGCCTCCTGGAAGCCAGCGACCAGCCCCGACTCGCCTAGGCGGGCTCCCTCGGCGAGGAAGTGCAACCCAAGCAGGGTCTTGCCAGTGCCGGGGGAACCTAACAGCAGCGTGTTCGAACCGGGCAGTAACCCGCCACTCAGCATACCGTCGAGAGCTTCCACTCCGAATCGGAGCCGCTCTGGGACGGGGGTAGCCTCTGGGGGTCGCGGGGGAAGACTCTCCAGCCTTGGATAGACCTCGATCCCGGCTTCCGTGATGGCGAACTCGTGGCGTCCGAGGAGATGGGGGGCGCCGCGCAGTTTGGCCACGCGTAGGCTGCGGATGTCCCGCGCCCCGACCTGATCGTTGGCCAGCAGCAGAATCCCATCCAGGTGCGTGCCCACCATGTAGGTGTCATCCGGACCACGATTCGCGAGCAGAAGAGAGGTACACCCGAGGGCGTCCAGTTGGCTCTGCAATTCCTGGGTGAAGCGCCGGTACTCCATCTGGGACGGCGCCAAGTCTTCCAGCAGGCCAGCGCCATCGATCACCAGGAGCGTCGCTTGCCGCTCCCGGATTAGCCGCCGGAGCAGGGTTAGGATGCCCTGCAGCCCGTTCTCCGTCAGTTCGTCGTAGATGCTCACGTAGTGGATGCGTTGGCCGATCAGGTCCGGCGCCAGGAACTGGTATCCGCGCAGGTGGGCGAGCATCCGGCCGTGGGTCTCGGCCAGCACCGTGGCAAAAACGACCATACCGCCGGCCCGGGCATGCTCATGGGCCAGATGGTTACCGAACGTCGTCTTGCCAGTTCCAGGGCGCCCGGCAACGAGATAGGCCGCCCCGCCGACAAGACCGCCGCGCAGAACCTGGTCCAGCCCTGGAATTCCCGTCGGGACCCGCTGCAGGCCGGGCGCATGCGTGCTAGCCGGTGACGCTATGCCACGCCTTTCCTCTGACCCCAGCGCCTCCCCAGACCTCAGCTCTGCCGGCTCCGCCATCGATTTGTCGTCCTCTGTCGAGCAGGCTCCCGGCAGGCTCCCCTGAGCCACCGCGCGGAGCGGCGTAGCTCCGGTTCATGGAGCAACATGGTGGAGTCCGCAAGTGGGGTGCCCTGGGTAGGAAGGAAGAGGCGGCGCGTTTCTGAGCGCCGAGCTGCGTCGGCATCGAGACTGTAGCCGTCCGGTATGCCGGGAAGGGGAGGATCCCCACGACCGGACGGGAGGAGGCAAATGATGCAACTGGGGCCAGAATTCGGTAGGAAAGATTCAGCCGAGAGCGGATCTACCCGGCTAGTTCAGGCCACAGGGCAAGCAGGACCCGTTCGGCGTCATGGCGCACCAACGGCTCTGCCGTGGCGAAGGCCCCGGCAATCACCCGTGGAACGAGCGCACGTACGGCGGCTAGGTCAGGTTCGACCGGCGAAGCTCCCTCCTCCGCGTAGCGCGCTGCTAGCTCAGGCGGCGGTGGAGCCGTATTGACGACGACCGCGTCGACACGCCTCCCGAGATACCGATGGATCTCGCGCACGAAATCGGCGGCCGAGAAGCCGTCGGTCTCCCCCCGCTTCGTCATCACGTTGCAGACGTAGATGACCTCGCCATCACAGGAGCGAATCGCGTCGGGAATGCCCTCCACCAGCAAGCATGGCACCACGCTCGTGTACAGGTCTCCCGGCCCGATCAGGACCTTGTCAGCCCGCTCCAGCGCCTTGCGGGCGCGAGCGGTGGCCTTCACCGGCGGCTCCACGAAGACATGGTCGATCGGCAGGATGGGACGGTCGTCCGGCCGGTCGATCGCCGCCTCGCCACGCACCACGCAGCCATCGCTCAGCTTCGCGCAGAGCGTCGCCCGTCCGAGGGTCACGGGAACCACATGTCCAGCGGTATTGAGGACCTCCTCGGCGTCCTCGAGCGCCCCGATCAGGTCGCCGCCGTTCTGGTCCTCCAGGGCGTGCAGGATCAGGTTGCCGAGGGAGTGGCCGCCGACGACCCCGTCAGGTCCGTCTGGGAAGCGGTAGCTGAAGATGTCGCCCCAGAGCTTGCGAGATCGGGAGAGCGCGACCAGCGCCTGGCGCAAGTCGCCGAGCGGGAGCGGGCGGCCGAACTCGTCCATGAGGCGGCGAGATGAGCCGCCGGAGTCCGTCATCGCCACAATCGCCCAGAGTTGGGGGACGACCTTCTTCAGTTCAGAGAGCATCGTGAAAGAGCCGGTCCCACCACCCACCGTGACCACCCGATCCCGGATCTGGTACCGCATCGGATCGCTCCTCCCGAACAGAGCGCGGACGGGCGGGTCGTGCTCGCTTATCACCGCCGACCGCAGGCGTGGTTGTCATTGTGCTCGGACGATACCATGGCTAAAGTCCGCAGCAGTTGGTGCAACCGCCGCGGTGGTGCCGGAGGCGATGGGCGCCTCGACGGAGGAAGTGGGGAACCTCATGGACACGACTGATACCGAGTTCGCCGTCGTGATCTCTCACACCCACTGGGATCGGGCCTGGTACGTCCCGTTCCAGCAGTTCCGGGTCGCGTTGGTCAAGCTGATCAACCAGGTGCTCCGGCTGCTCGAGTCCGACCCCGACTTCCGCTGCTTCATGCTGGACGGCCAGACGATCGTCCTGGAGGACTACCTGGAGGTCTGCCCCGATCGCCGTGACACAATCGTCGCCCATGTCCGGGCCGGGCGGCTCCAGATCGGGCCCTGGTACGTGCTGGCCGACGAGTTCCTGGTCAGTCCCGAATCGCTGGTCCGCAACCTCCTGATTGGCCGCGCCATGGCTCGCGACCTCGGCGGAAGCCTGGACGAGGGCTACGTCCCGGACGCCTTCGGCCACATCGCCCAGCTCCCCCAGATCCTGCGCGGGTTCAACATCGACTCCGCCTTCCTCTGGCGCGGCCTCGGCGACGAGGCGGAAACCCTCGGCAAGGATTTTCGCTGGGTGGCGCCGGACGGCACCGAGGTCCTCGCCCACTGGATGCCCACCGGCTACCACAACGCCTCCAACCTCGGGTATCCGCTCCTCTGGGGCTCAACCGCGCCCTTCGTGTTCGACCCGGAGCAGGCCCTTGCCGCGATCGACGGCGCCCTGGATCGCTCCCGCCGCTCCGATCGCACCGGCGTCCA
>JAUJMG010000126.1:3025-4521 GCA_030446955.1 Thermomicrobiales bacterium | reverse complement strand
CGGCCCAAACCCTGCTGGAGCGCTACGCCGAGCCGCTCGCCGCCATCGGCCACCTCCTTGGCGGCGACGACGAGCGACCCCTGCTCGATCTGGCCTGGCGCACCCTCCTCAAGAACCACCCCCACGACGACATCTGCGGCTGCAGCGTCGATGCCGTCCACGACCAGATGATGACCCGATTCGCTGAGGTCGAGCAGATCGGCGGTGTCCTCGCCCAAGAGAACCTGCGCCGTCTCACCCAGGCCGTCACCCCGCCGTCGGAGGCCGGTACCCCCGTGGTGGTCTTCAACCCGCTCGGCTGGGACCGGTCTGAGATCCTCGTCGGTACCTTGGACCTGGACCACGACGACCCCTCCGCCGGTCCCGCGAGCTTCACCGTCCGCGACGATGCCGGGAACCCCGTCCCACACCAGATCCTGGCGGCAGAGGACACCTTTGCGATGGAGGTCATCAACCCCCGCCGCAAGCGGGCGATCACGCTCGCCCTCCCGGTGACGGTGCCGGGCGTCGGCTACCGCGCCTACGCCCTCCGCCCGAACGGCGATCCCAGCACGGCTGCCGTTGGTCGGCCGGCGGGTGCCAACGCCTCCGAGCGGGGCCTGGAGAACGCGCACCTCCGGGTCACGGTCAACCCGGACGGCACCCTGGACCTGGAAGACAAGGAGACCGGCCACGTCCTTCGCGGCCTGCTCCTCTTCGAAGACACCGAGGACGCCGGCGACGAGTACACCTACGCCCCCGCCCCCCGGGACCGCACCCTGACGACCAGGGGCGGCACCGCGAGCGTCACGGTGCTGGAGCGGGGCCCCGTGCTCGCCTCGGTGCGGATCGATCTCGACCTGATCCTTCGCGTCGCGCTCGATCCCGATCGCCACACCCGCAGCGCCGAGACCCGCCGGGTGCCGATCTCGTCCGTCGTCTCCCTGGGGATGGGAGAGCGGATGCTGCGGATCGAGACGACGGTGGACAACACCGTCGAGGACCACCGCCTCCGCGTCCACGTCCCCACCGGCGCCATCACGAACGCCGTCCACGCCGGCGGCCACTACGATGTCGTCGAGCGGCTGGTGGCCCTTCCCTCCTCAGACGGGTGGGCAGAGCAGCCTGCCCCCACCGCCCATGCGCTCCGCTTCGTCGACGCCAGCGACGGAACCGGAGGACTCGCGCTGCTCAACCCCGGGCTGCCCGAGTACGAGGCGATCCGGGACGAGGATGGCCGCATCACCCTTGCGCTGACCCTGCTCCGCTGCACCGGCTGGCTGTCCCGCAACGACCTCTCCACCCGCCCTGGACACGCCGGACCGGAATTGCCGGCTCCCGGCGCCCAGTGCCCGGGCCGCTACCGCTTTGCCTACGCCATCCTTCCCCACGGCGGCGGCTGGGAGCAGGTCTACCACGTCGCGGAAGCGTTCGCGGTGCCGCTGCGGCCGGAAGTCCGCGCCACGCCCTGGACTCCGGACCGCCTGGCCCGCCACTACCCCGACCACCTGCGCTAC